>JBCDJX010000001.1:0-117945 GCA_038747355.1 Pseudomonadota bacterium
ACTTTCTCGACATGCGCCTGCGAACTGACCAGTTCCGGATAAGCCTCGCCCATTTCCTGTGCCAGTGGCGCCACGAGCTTGTGAAAGAACAAGCCGTCGTAACCCAGCTTCTTGCCGTGGCGAATGGCGCGGCGAATGATTCGACGCAACACATAGCCGCGGCCTTCATTGCCCGGCAGGACGCCGTCGGTCACCAGGAACGCACAGGCGCGGATGTGATCAGCAATCACGTTCAACGAACTCGAACCATCCGCCTCAACGCCGAGCGCGTCGGCTGCGGCAGCGATCAGCTTACGAAACAGGTCGATGTCGTAGTTCGAGTGCACACCCTGCAGCACGGCGGATATGCGTTCGAGACCCATACCGGTATCCACGGACGGCTTCGGCAGCGGCGTCATCGTGCCGTCCGCCGAGCGGTCAAACTGCATAAACACGAGATTCCAGATTTCGACATAGCGATCGCCGTCTTCGTCCGGCGATCCCGGCGGTCCGCCGGGAACCTCGGGACCGTGATCATAGAAAATCTCGGTGCAGGGCCCACACGGACCGGTATCACCCATGGACCAGAAATTGTCCTTTTCGCCGAGGCGCGTGAAACGCTCCGGATCGACCTGCATGTCCTTCAGCCAGATATCGGCCGCTTCGTCGTCGTCATGGTAAACCGTTACCCACAGGCGTTCCGGCTCAAGCCCGACCACCTCCGTCAGGAATTGCCAGGCGTACTGAATCGCTTCACGTTTGAAGTAGTCGCCGAAACTGAAATTGCCCAACATCTCGAAGAACGTGTGATGACGAGCGGTGTAGCCCACGTTCTCGAGATCGTTGTGCTTGCCACCGGCGCGCACGCAGCGCTGCGACGACGTCGCACGGTTGTAACTGCGCGGATCGTCTCCGAGGAAGACATCCTTGAACTGAACCATGCCGGCGTTGGTAAACAGCAGGGTCGGATCGTTGCCGGGCACCAGCGGCGAGCTGGCCACAACTTCATGGCCGTGCTTGGCGAAAAAATCGAGAAACGCCTGGCGTAACTCTTTGCTCGTCATGGACTTCATAGGGTTCAGGCTTGGGCCTGCAGGTGGTATTTCAAGCGCGCTAGTGTACGGCAGAACCGGGCGCTGCCCAATGCCGGACGAGCAGTCTGCTACAGGTCGCCGCAGGCGGTGGCGATATGGTCTGTTTCAAATCCCCGGTATTGCAGGAAACGCATCTGGCGGGCTTTGTCCTTGAAGTCGCTCGCCGGTCCCGGACCGAACTTTTTCATCCGAACGTCGACAGCCAGCGCATACCAATCACCGTCGAACTCCGACAACACGGTATCAACCAAGTATTCGGGGACGGCTTTGCCGCGCAGTTCGGCCCGGACGCGCGCCGGGCCTTTGCCGGTTCGATAGCGGGACTGAACGAAGGCCTCAGCAAAGCGCTGGTCGCTTTGCAGACCTTCGCTGCCGAGCTCAGTAACGACGGCTGCCGCGATATCG
Source organism: Pseudomonadota bacterium (assembly GCA_038747355.1). Lineage (GTDB taxonomy): Bacteria > Pseudomonadota > Gammaproteobacteria > Steroidobacterales > Woeseiaceae > UBA1847. The sequence continues at coordinate 1,479 of JBCDJX010000001.1, forward strand.
CTCGCGAAACCGGCCTTTTCCAGCTTGGTAATGAGTTCGCCGCGGGTCTGTTCACGGCGGGCCAGAAGATCCATGGCCTTTTTCCTGGCGCCAACAGGGTCGCGCCGGACCTCATCGTCCGGCGCAACCAGTTCTGCCAGTTCGTCTTTTAGCTCGCTCAAGCTTCCTCAGCGAGCTGCTCTTCACCATCACTCTCGGGAATATCGAGGTCTTCCGGAAGCAGCTTCGCGCGAATTTTCGCTTCGATTTCCTGTGCTGTTTCCGGGTTGGTTTTCAGGTACTCGCGGACGTTTTCCTTGCCCTGTCCGATACGGTCTGAGCCGTAGCTGTACCAGGAGCCGGCCTTGTCGATCAGGCCGTGCGCGACACCAAGTTCGATGATCTCGCCCTCGCGCGAAATGCCTTCACCGTAGAGGATTTCAAACTCGGTCTGCTTGAACGGCGGCGCCACCTTGTTTTTCACAACCTTGACGCGAGTCTGGTTACCGATGACTTCGTCGCCCTTCTTGATCGCGCCGATACGACGGATGTCCAGGCGGACAGACGAGTAGAACTTCAGCGCGTTTCCACCGGTCGTCGTTTCAGGGCTGCCGAACATGACGCCGATCTTCATGCGGATCTGGTTAATAAAGATGACCATCGCGTTGGAGCGCTTGATGTTGCCGGTCAGCTTCCTGAGCGCCTGCGACATCAGGCGGGCCTGCAGGCCGACGTGGGAATCGCCCATTTCACCTTCGATTTCCGCTTTCGGCGTTAACGCGGCCACCGAATCGACAATAATGACGTCGACCGCGCCGGAGCGAACCAGCATGTCGGTGATTTCGAGGGCCTGCTCACCGGTGTCCGGCTGCGAAACGAGCAGTTCGTCGACGTTAACGCCCAGCTTCTCGGCGTAAACCGGGTCCAGCGCATGCTCGGCGTCGACAAACGCCGCCGTGCCGCCCGTTTTCTGTGCCTCGGCGACAACCTGCAGGGTCAGCGTGGTCTTACCCGAGGACTCCGGTCCGTAGATCTCGACAACGCGACCTTTCGGCACCCCGCCAATGCCCAGCGCAACGTCCAGGCCAATAGAACCGGTGGATACGGCTTCTATGTCCTTGGCGGCATTCGAGTCGCCCAGACGCATGACCGAGCCTTTGCCGAACTGCTTTTCAATCTGTCCAAGGGCTTGTGCGAGGGCTTTTTTGCGGTTGTCGTCCATTTTTCGGGTTCCCTGAAAGTACTGTACGGATTAACAGTGATTGTCCCACACCCATTCGAGCCAGTCACCCCCTGTTTTGCCGGCATTCTCGGCTGTTTTTCAAGAAAGGGACGAAAGCGCTTGTTTCGCAGGCACGTATCGGGTCTCGCCGCGAACGCGGGTCGACTCCAGCAATTCGAATCTCGACCACTCCATGGTCAGCGGTTGCGCCAATCGCTGGGTCTCGAAGGGTCTTGCGTTGCGGCAGACCGTGACATGCGGGCGAAAGCGCTGCTCCTCCATCAGGAAACCGGCATCGTTCAGGAGGTTTTTTAACTGTTGATTCAGTCGCGCGAGCTCGGTGGGCACCGAGGCCGGCACCAGGCAGGCCACGCGGGGCCGAGGCCAGAACTCGACTTTGTCAAAGCGCAGCTTGAACGGATCGACCTGCATCGCCTCGGCCTGCTGCAGCAGGCCCGGGATTGCGACCTCGGGAAAGTCGCCGATGTACAGCAGGGTCAGATGCCAGTTATCGCGCGCAACGGCACGCCCGTCGATCAATCGGACCGCCGGGGCAATCACATCTCGCAATTTGTCGCGTTGTCGGAGGTCGGGCCAGAGTGAAAAAAACAGCGTGCGGGTCGTACTCATGAAAGTCGTGCTAAAAGGCCCTCGAGGGCGTGTCGAACCGTCTTTGATCTTACGGCATCGCGGGACCCGTCAAAGACTTTTCTTTCGGTCCGGGTTTCGCCAAGCCCACGCCAGGCAAACCAGACCGTGCCGACCGGCTTGTCATCGCTGCCGCCACCGGGTCCGGCGATGCCGCTGACCGCGACCGCCACGTCGGCGCCGGACAACTCGCGCACGCCATCGGCCATCCAGCCAACCACCTCTTCGCTGACGGCGCCGTGCGTTTCGATCACCGGCGCCGGTACATCGAGCAGCCGGCGCTTTGCATCGTTGCTGTAACTGACGACGCCGTAGCCAAACACATCGCTGCTGCCGGGGATGTCGGTAAGCACTTTGGCGATCCAGCCGCCGGTGCAGGATTCGGCCGCAGCGATGGTTTTGCCGGCGCGGGCGTACGCGTGAACAACGGACTCGCCGAGCGCGGCGAGCTCGTCAGTCATCGAGGATCGACTCGTAAAGATCGACGTGTTTGCTGACCATGGTGTCGACCGAGAACGCGTCACGCATGCGCTCTTTGGCCGCGTTCGAGTACGAGGCACGCAACTCATCGTCGTCGACCAGGCGCAGGATCGCGCGGCGCAGCGCATCCGGGTCTTCCGGTCGCACCAGCAGGCCGGTCTTGCCGTGCTCGACCGACTCGGGCAGACCGCCCGCCTCGAAAGCCACCACCGGCACGCCGGCTGCCTGGGCCTTTAACGTGGCGACGCCCAGCCCTTCCTTGGTGGCCGGATGGACGAACAGGTCCAGGCAGGTGAAGTAACTGTCGAGGTCCTCGCGGAAACCGGCAAACTGCACGTTGCCTCCGAGGCCCAGCGAGGCCGCCTGCTCGCGCAGTTCGTTTTCCAGCGGTCCCTGGCCGAAAATAATCAGGTGCACATTCGGGTGCGTCGACTTGATGTCGGCCATGGCGTCGAGCAGGAAACGGTGTCCCTTGCGCGGGATCAGTTGGGCGGCGGATGCCATCACGAAGGCATCGTCCGGCACTTCGAACTGGGCACGCATGTAGGCACAGTCGGTCGGCTCCGCGAAGCGATCCGTCACCACGGCGCTGCGGATCACGGCGATGCGATCTTCCTCGACGTCGTGTTCCTTCAGGACGTCCGCGATTTTTTGCGATATGGCGACGATGCGCTGAAACGGCCGGTACCGCAGCGCCGCCATCAGTTTCATTTCGGTGTTATCAACGCGGCGGGACACCACCGCGGGAACCTCCGCAAAGCTTGCCGCCAGTCCGCCGAGAATATCGGCGCCGCGCCGGCTGTGGCAGTGCACGATATCCGGCTTGTCGTCGTTGATGAACTGGACAAGGCGGTAGGCGAAGGGTAGGTCCAGGTCGCCGGCGCAAAACAGGTTGCGCACGTTCATGGCCAGCTTGCGCGCGGCGGAATCAATGCCCGACCCGGGCGGGCAGACCAGCGTGCATTCGTGGCCCCGCTCAGTCAGTCCCTGCATCAGGTACAACACTTGTTGCGGACCGCCGTAAAGATGGCGTCCGGTTTCGACATGCAGTATTTTCATTAACGAACGATTAAGGCCGTGGGTCTCCGCGGCACATAATAGCCTGAATTCATTCCCGATGACTGCCGATGTAAGTGCCGTGCACACGCCGATGATGCGCCAGTACCTGCGCATCAAATCCGACTACCCGGACATGCTGCTGTTCTACCGCATGGGCGACTTTTACGAGTTGTTCTATGACGATGCGAAACGCGCGGCGTCGCTGCTCGACATCACGCTGACAGCACGCGGGAAATCCGGCGGCGAGCCGATCCCGATGGCCGGTGTGCCCTACCACGCGGCCGAAGGCTACCTCGCCCGGCTGGTGCGCAAGGGCGAATCGGTCGCCATCTGCGAGCAGGTCGGCGATCCTGCAACCAGCAAAGGGCCCGTCGAGCGCGAGGTCACCCGTATTGTCACGCCGGGCACGCTGACCGACGAAGCCTTGCTGTCGGAAAACCGGGACAATCTGGTCGCCGCCGTGTTCCGCGGCCGGCAGACCACAGGCCTGGCCTGGCTGGACCTCGCCGGAGGTCGCTTCCGTGTGACCGAGGTCGAGTCCGATGAAGCGCTTGGCGCCGAGCTCGAACGCCTGCAGCCGGCGGAGCTGGTCATGGACGAAACCGACGATCGCCAGTTGTCTACGGAGTTGCGGTTGTCACGTCGGCCGCCCTGGCATTTTGAGCGCGACACCGCCGAACGCCTGTTGTGCAAACAGTTCGGCACCCGCGACCTGAAGGGCTTTGGCTGCGACCGACTCGACGCGGGCATCGCCGCGGCGGGCGCACTGCTGCAATACGTCACCGATACCCAGAAAGCCGCTCTGCCGCACCTGCAGTCAATTCGCGTTGAGCGCCTCGACGACGCCGTCCTGATGGACGCCGCCACGCAGCGCAACCTCGAACTCGACAGTTCGCTCACCGGCAACGACTCGCACACGCTCGCCGGCGTCATCGACCGCTGCCGGAGCACCATGGGCAGTCGCCTGCTCAGGCGCTGGCTGAAACGGCCGCTGCGCGACCACGCGCAGCTGAAGGGTCGCTACCAGGCGATTGAGGCGCTGCAGCTCGGCGCTGCCATCGAGCCACTGCAGGACGAACTGGCCGGCATCGGCGACATGGAACGTATCCTCTCGCGAGTTGCATTGAAGACCGCGCGTCCGCGCGATCTGGCGCAGCTGCGCGACACCCTGGGCCGCTTGCCCGCGGTCCGCGGCGTGCTCGCCGGGATGGACTCGCCGTTGCTGATCGAGCTTCGCAGCCAGTGCGATGAGCACGTGGATGAGTTTGACTTGCTGAATCGCGCCGTTGTCGATCAACCGCCGATGGTGGTGCGCGACGGCGGCGTGATCGCTGAAGGTTACGATGCCGAGCTCGACGAACTGAAAGGTATCGCCGATAACGCGGACCAGTACCTCGTCGACCTGGAGCAGCGTGAACGCGAGCGCACCGGCATCAGCACGCTGAAACTGGGCTACAACCGGGTGCACGGTTATTACATCGAAATATCACGAGCCCAATCGGACAAGGCGCCGGTGGATTACGTACGCCGTCAGACGCTGAAAGCCGCCGAGCGTTACATCACGCCGGAGCTCAAGAGTTTTGAAGATAAAGTACTGAGCGCACGCGAACGTGCGCTGTCGCGTGAAAAACGCCTATACGATGCGTTGCTCGATCGCCTGCAGGAGACCCTGGGGCCGCTGCAGATGACGGCGGCCGCACTGGCCGAAACCGACGTACTCACCTGCTTCGCCGAACGCAGCCTGAGTCTCGGTTACAGCAAGCCGGAGCTGAGCTCGTCACCGACGCTGCACATCGTCGCCGGACGCCACCCGGTCGTCGAACAGGTCATCGAGGCACCCTTCGTACCCAACGACCTGTCGCTGCATGAACAGACGCGGCTGCTGGTCATCACGGGGCCGAACATGGGCGGCAAGTCGACCTACATGCGGCAAACCGCGCTGATCGTGATCCTCGCGCACGTCGGCTGCTTCGTGCCGGCTGAACAACTCGTGGTCGGCCCGATCGACCGGGTATTCACTCGCATCGGCGCCTCCGACGACCTCGCCGGCGGGCGCTCCACGTTCATGGTCGAGATGACCGAGACCGCGACAATCCTGAACAACGCCACCGAGGAAAGCCTCGTGCTCATGGACGAAATCGGCCGCGGTACCAGCACCTTCGATGGCCTCTCGCTGGCCTGGGCGGCCGCGCATCACATAGGCGAGAAGGCACAGTCATTCACACTGTTTGCCACGCATTATTTTGAACTGACGGCGCTGGCCGCCGAACTCGACGCCTGCGAAAACGCGCACCTGGACGCGACTGAGCACGCCGGAAACCTCGTGTTCCTGCATGCGGTAAAACCGGGTCCGGCGCACATGAGCTACGGCCTGCAGGTGGCGGCCCTGGCCGGTGTTCCGAAAACGGTCATCCGCCGCGCCAACGAGTATCTGCAAACGCTCGAGGCGGACCAACGCCGGGAAGGTGCACAGGCACAGCTTGACCTGGTCATTTCGGAGCCGGTCGTAAACGACGATTTGCAGGAAGCCGTCGACGAGCTCGACCCGGACGCGCTGTCGCCGCGCGAGGCGCTGGATGCACTGTACCGGCTGAAAGACCTGGCCGGGGATTAGCGCGCGACTAGTCTCGCAGGAATTCGCCGCGCTTCAAGAAGGCCGCTGCCTGATCAGCCACATCGCGGGAAATCAGCATGCCCATGTGGCTGACCTTCAGTTCGATGTGATCCGTGGCGCCGGCCAGACGGGTTTCGCTGATAGCAACGGTGCCGTCGCTGCCTTCGGTAAACAGGCCGGTCAATCGACCCATGCCAACCGGAATGTTGCCGGCGATGATGCCGACGTCGTAGCGATCACAGACATCGCCGGACCAGTCGTTGGCCGTACTCCTGAGCGTGCCTTCGGGCAGCGTCTTGCCGATGATCGTGCCGGCCCAATCCACTTTCTGTAAAAACTCGGCGGCCCTCGATCCGGCCAGCGGTGAGCCCATGCAAACCAGTCGACCACCGAGTTCGACGTCGCCCCGCGCCAACATGCGCAGGCTGACCACGCCGCCGAGGCTGTGTGCGACGATGTGACTGTTTTGCAGCTTTTCCCGGCGAATGAAGTCGGCCAGGCGCTCCGCGTTTTCGTCCAGCGTGCCGCTGACAGACGGGTAGGAAAACAGCTGCGCCTGCATCCCGTACTCGTTTTCAAAATGGCGCTTGATCAGCACCATGCCGGTGCCATGCGACCAGAAGCCGTGCACGCAGATTACGGTGTCAATCGAACTCATGGACGTGTGTCTTTGTTGGCGCTTCGTTATTCGGTGCGCGGCGCGCGAAGGCGAATACCGGTTTCCTTCAGCTGGGCGGCCGAGACTTCGCCCGGTGCATCGGTCAGCGGATCGTGCGCTGACTGCGTCTTCGGGAAAGCAATGACGTCGCGGATGCTGTCGGCGCCGGCCATCAGCATCACGATACGGTCAAGACCGAAGGCAATACCGCCGTGCGGCGGCGCGCCGTATTCCAGCGCGCGCAGCAGGAAGCCAAACTTCTCCTGGGCTTCTTCTTTACCGATGTCCAACAGGTCAAAGACCGCGGCCTGGATGTCCTGGTTGTGGATACGGATCGAGCCACCACCGATCTCTGAGCCGTTCAGCACCATGTCGTAGGCGCGTGACAGCGCTTCACCCGGGTTCGCGCGCAGCGCGTCGGCGTCGTTAACAGATGGCGCGGTAAACGGGTGATGCAGTGCCGTCCAGCGCTTGGTCGTTTTGTCCTTTTCGAACATCGGGAAGTCGACGACCCAGAGCGGCGCCCAGCCGTCGGCGACCCTGCCGCGGTCGTGGCCGAGTTTCACGCGCAGTGCGCCGAGCGCATCGTTGACGACGTGTGCTTTGTCAGCGCCGAAGAAAACCAGGTCTCCGGTTTCGGCGCCGGTGCGTTCAAGAATGCCCTCGACCGCTGAGTCCGGCAGGAATTTCAAAATCGGTGACTGCAGACCGTCACGACCGGCCGCAAGGTCGTTGACCTTGATATAGGCAAGGCCCTTGGCCCCGTAGCGGCCGACGTAAGCCGTGTAGTCATCGATTTCCTTGCGTGTCAGTTCGATGCCGCCCGGGACGCGCAACGCAGCGACGCGTCCTTCCGGGTCGGCGGCAGGACCGGCGAACACCTTGAATTCGACGTCGCCCATCAGATCGGCAACTTCGATGAGTTCAAGATCGATGCGCAAATCCGGCTTGTCGGAACCGAATCGGTCCATCGCTTCGGCGTACGGCATACGCGGGAACGGGTTTGGTAATTCAATGTCGAGCACCGCCTTGAACAGGTGGCGCACGAGCCCCTCCATCGAGCCGGTCACCTCGGCCTCATCGACGAAGCTCATTTCGATATCGAGCTGGGTGAACTCCGGCTGGCGATCCGCTCGCAGGTCTTCGTCGCGGAAACAACGCACAATCTGGTAGTAGCGATCGAGCCCGGACATCATCAGCAGCTGTTTGAAGATCTGCGGCGACTGCGGCAGCGCGAAGAATTTGCCCGGATGCGTGCGACTCGGAACGATGTAGTCGCGCGCACCTTCCGGTGTGGCGCGCGTCAGCATCGGCGTCTCGACATCGACAAAACCTTCGCCGTCGAGGAAGTTGCGCATCGCCATTGTTACCTGGTGGCGGAGTCGCAGATTACCGAGCATCTCCTCGCGACGCAGGTCGAGGTAGCGGTACGTCAGGCGCAGCTCCTCGTTGACCTGCTCGTCGTGGTGGAACGGCGGCGTCTCGGAGCGGTTCAGCACCGTCAACTCGTGGGCCAGGACCTCGATATGACCTGTCGGCATGTTCGGGTTGATCGTGCCGTCCGGGCGCTCGCGGACGACGCCCGTCACCTGCAGAACGAATTCGCTGCGGATGCGCTCCGCTTCGGCGAAGATCTCTGCACGATCGGGGTCGAAAACGACCTGCAGCAGGCCTTCCCGGTCGCGAAGGTCGACGAAAATCACGCCGCCATGGTCGCGACGACGGTGGACCCAGCCGCAAACCTGGATAGTTTCGCCGATCAGCGACTGATCGATCTGTCCGCAGTAATGAGAGCGCATGGAGTGGTGCCGGTGTGTCGAAAAGGCGCGTAGGGTACGGTGTGGACCGCAGCCGCGCAAGCGGGTTTAGGCCCTCAGGCGGATGCCTTTTTGGCCGAGGAATCGCCGGACTTTTTGCTGTCGCCGCCGGTATCGGTCTTGCCAGCCGATTTGTCGGCGGACTCCGACTTGCCGTCGGCGAGGTTGCGCTTGTTATCGGTTTTGAAGTCCGTTTCGTACCAGCCACCACCCTTCAGGCGGAATCGCGGCGCCGACAGCTGGCGTTTCAGCGAGGCCTGGCCGCACGCCGGACAATCCGTTAGCGGGTCGTCAGACATCTTTTGCAGCGCGTCCAGCTCGTGCCCGCAGTCCTGGCAGCGGTAACCGTAAATAGGCATTTTTTTAACCGATTCCTCGAAAAAGCGGCCGAATTATACTGAATCCAGGCTACGCCGCATTCTGGAATTCCAGCCGGTCGTCGGCCACGCCGACGTCGATGACGTCGCCGGGGCCGAACTTGCCCTGCAGGATCTCCTGCGCCAGCGGGTTTTCCACCTGCTGCTGGATCGCCCGCTTCAGCGGTCGCGCGCCGTACACGGAATCAAACCCGGCATCCGCCAGCTTGTCGCGTGCCGCGTCTGACAGGCGGATGCTGATATCCCGGTCCGCCAGTCGATCGTGCAGGTACTGCAGCTGGATATCGACAATCTTGCGAATATGTTCTCGGCCCAGCGGGTGGAACACCACCAGGTCGTCGATACGGTTAATAAATTCGGGCCGGAAATGCGCCCCGACCACGTCCATCACGGCGGATTTCATTGCATCGTAGTGGTCTTCGCCGGCGAGCTCCTGGATGTGCTGTGATCCGAGATTCGAGGTCATGACGATCACCGTGTTGCGAAAGTCGACCGTGCGCCCCTGGCCGTCGGTCAGGCGACCGTCGTCGAGCACCTGCAACAGGACGTTGAACACGTCCGGGTGCGCCTTTTCCACCTCGTCGAGAAGAATCACGGAATACGGGCGGCGACGCACAGCTTCGGTCAGGTAGCCACCTTCCTCATAGCCGACATAGCCCGGCGGCGCGCCGATCAGTCGCGCCACCGAGTGTTTTTCCATGAACTCCGACATGTCGAGACGCACCATGGCGTCGTCCGTATCGAAGAGGAAATTGGCGAGTGCCTTGGTCAATTCGGTCTTGCCGACACCGGTGGGCCCCAGGAACAGGAACGAACCGATGGGCCGTCGCGGGTCGGAAAGACCGGCTCGCGAGCGACGAATCGCGTTCGCGACGACGGTGACCGCTTCGTTCTGGCCGACAACACGCTGCTGCACGACAGACTCCATCGCCAGCAGCTTCTCCTTCTCGCCTTCGAGCATCTTCGAGACCGGGATACCGGTCCACTTCGAGACGATTTCGGCAACCTCTTCCTCGGTGACGTTGTTACGCAGCAACGTCATTTCACGGTCTTCGGCCTGCATGGCTTCTTCGAGCTGTTTTTCGAGCTCCGGAATCCTGCCGTACTGCAGCTCCGACATGCGCGCAAGGTCGTTGCCGCGATGGGCCGTTTCAAGTTCGAGTCGGGCCCGTTCCAGTGCTTCCTTGATATGGGTCGCACCCTGCAGGGCGGACTTCTCGGCTTTCCAGACTTCTTCCAGATCGGAAAACTCGCGCTCGAGTTCGGCAAGCTGAGACTCGAGATCATCGAGACGCTTCTTCGACGCGTCGTCGGATTCCTTGTGCAACGCTTCGCGTTCAATCTTGAGCTGGATGATCTTGCGCTCCAGCCGGTCCATCGCCTCGGGTTTCGAGTCGATTTCGATGCGGATGCGTGACGCCGCCTCGTCCACGAGGTCAATTGCCTTGTCCGGCAGCTGACGATCGGAAATGTAGCGGTGCGACAACGTCGCGGCCGCGACGATGGCCGGGTCGGTAATCTCGACGCCGTGATGAACCTCGTAACGTTCCTTGAGGCCGCGAAGGATCGCGATGGTGTCCTCGACGGTGGGTTCGTCGACCAGCACCTTCTGGAAGCGACGCTCGAGTGCAGCGTCCTTTTCAACGTATTGACGGTATTCGTCCAGCGTGGTCGCGCCGACGCAGTGCAGTTCGCCGCGTGCGAGCGCGGGTTTGAGCATATTGCCGGCGTCCATCGACCCTTCCGCCTTACCGGCGCCAACCATCGTGTGCAGCTCGTCAATAAACAGGATCACCTGGCCTTCCTGCTTGGCGAGATCATTGAGCACACCCTTCAGGCGCTCCTCAAACTCGCCACGGAACTTAGCGCCGGCAATCAGCGCGCCCATATCCAACGACAGGATGCGTTTGCCGCGCAGGCCTTCCGGCACTTCGTGGTTGACGATGCGCTGCGCGAGACCTTCCAGAATCGCGGTCTTGCCGACACCCGGCTCGCCAATCAGCACCGGGTTGTTCTTGGTGCGTCGCTGCAGGATCTGGATGGTGCGACGGATTTCCTCGTCGCGACCGATGATCGGGTCGAGCTTGCCTTGTTCCGCGCGTTCGGTGAGGTCGATGGTAAATTTTTCCAGCGCCTGGCGCGTGTCCTCGGCGTTCGGGTCGTTGACCTGCTGACCACCGCGCAAGTCATCGATCGCTTTCTCGACGGCGCCGCGCACAATGCCCGCGGCTTCGAATACGGCCCGGATTGGCGACGAATCGTCCATCGCCGCCAGCACGAAAAGCTCGCTGGAGATGTACTGGTCTTCGCGTTGCTGGGCGAGTTTATCGGTCAGGTTGAACAGCTTGCCGAGATCGTTACTGAGGTGCACCTCGCCGCCCGAGCCCTCGACGCGTGGCAGCCGATCGATCGCATCACCGAGCTGCGAACGCAGCAGGTTGACGTTGCCGCCGGCCTTGGTGAGCAGGCCCCGGACGCTGCCACCCTGCTGGTCGAGCAACGCGACCAGCACGTGAGCCGGTTCGATGAACTGATGGTCCTGACCGACGGCCATCGACTGCGCATCGGCGAGTGCCAGCTGGAATTTGCTGGTCAGTTTATCGCTACGCATGGGAATCCCCGAAACTTGAAAACTGACCAATAGATAGCGCTGGATGCGCGGTTTTCAAGCGTTTTCGCCTCGCGGCAACTACCTATGACGGAGCATGAGCAGCGATGCCATGCGGCCGCAACGCGGGTCGCGTCGATGGGAATAGAAGCGTTCGGACTCCGCGAACGTGCACCAGCCGCCGCCGCTGATTTGACGCACACCGAGGTTCCGCAGTTGCCGGCCTGCGATCCCGTAGAGATCGGCCTGGTAGCGCCCCCGCGCGTTCGGCCGGAAGCAGCCCGACAGGTCGGGGTCATGGCTGACAAAGGCTTCGCGAACCTCCGCACCCACTTCGAAATTTGGCGACGAAATCGCCGGACCCAGCCAGGCGACCAGCGTGTCCGGCGCCGACGCCATGGCAGCCACGCTGCGCGCGAGAATACCGGCTGCGAGGCTTCGCCAACCGCCGTGCACGGCAGCAATTTCGGTACCGCTGCGGTTAACCAGCAGCACTGGCAGGCAGTCAGCCGTCATGATCACCAGCGGCACGCCGGGCTCCGCCGTCACACTCGCATCAGATACGGGTGCACCGGCGGGGGATTGATCAAACCGCGTGACCTCGTTGCCATGCACCTGCTCAAGCCAGCACGGCTCGGCGTTGAGCTCAAGGTCGTGTCGGAGCCGCGCCCGGTTCCCGGCAACCGACGCCGGCTCGTCATCGACATGCGCGCCAAGATTCAGGGACGCGTAACCCGCCTCACTGATACCGCCCTCGCGCGTGGTGGTACCAGCGAGAACGTGGTCCGGGGCGTCCCAGTCAGCATGGATCCAGCCGATCATTCGCGTGCGTCCGTGTTCAGCACATCCAGCAGCGTCTCGAGATCGTCCGGCAGCGGTGCGTGCACGTCGAGCGGCTCGCCGGTCATAGGGTGTTCGAACGCCAGGCGCACCGCGTGCAGGGCCTGCCGCCGGAATTGTCTGAGCGCGGCAATCAGCGGCTCGCTGGCGCCTTTTGGCAGCGCGAGTCGCCCACCGTAGACCGGATCGCCCAGCAGCGCGTGACGTCGCCACGCAAAATGCACGCGGATCTGGTGGGTGCGACCGGTCTCGAGCTTCACATCGACCCGCGTGTGCGCCCGAAAGCGCTCGGCCACGGTGTAATGGGTCACCGCTTCTCGGCCGTTGTCCTGCACCGACATTCGTGTGCGATCGACCGGGTGTCGGGCGATCGGCGCGTCGATGGTGCCGCCGCCCGTGAGGACACCGTTGACCACCGCCTGGTAGCGCCGCGAGATCTCGCGATCCGCGAGCAGCCGCGTCAGTGCGGTATGCGCCTCGAGCGTCTTGCCCACCAGCAACAGTCCGCTCGTGTCCTTGTCCAGCCGATGCACGATGCCGGCACGCGGCAAGGTCTCCAGCCCCGGATGGTGCGCCATCAGGCCGTTCATCAAGGTGCCGCCCGGGTTTCCGGCGCCCGGGTGCACGACCAGACCGGCCGGCTTGTTGACCACCAGCAGGTGCTCGTCTTCGAACGCAACCGCGAGTGTCATCGCCTCGGGTTCGGAGCGCACCTGGACTTCCTCGACCGCGTTGAGGTTTACGATCTCGCCGCCGTGAACCGCGTCCCGCGGCTTCCATTGCTCTCCATCCACCAGCACAGCACCGGCCAGCAGCCAGCTTTTCAGCCGGCTCCGGGAATACTGCGGGAACATCGCAGCCAGCGCCTGGTCCAGACGCTTTCCGGCGAGCGACTCGGGGATCGTCTGGGTTTCCGAACTCATTGGCGGCTCGCGGGTCTGAATTTCGGCAGGTATACTCGCCGACTTTGTCGAAACCGGGCAGCCGCCAGGAGCGGCAGTTTCAGCCGGTAAATCGTGAAAAAACGCATGACTGATAGTGTAATGGATAAAGTAATTCGCAGCTCCCGCAACGCCACCGCGCTGGCGGCCGCCCTGGTCCTCGCCGCTTGTGCCTCGGATGACGGACCGCGCACAGCGATCCAGGATCTGCAGGACGGTTACGAAATGGCCCAGGAGGCGGCGCTGCGAGGAAATCACCGCCGTGCGATCCAGATTTACGAACTGATCCAGGCCCGCTACCCGTTCAGCGAGCTGGCCAAACAGGTGCAGCTGGAACTCATGTACTCCTACTTCAAGAGTGGCCAGCGTGAGCTTGCCATCGAAGCGGCCGACACCTTCATGCGCGAAAACCCGATCGACCAGCGCGTTGACTACGCGCTGTACATCAAGGGCCTGGCGTATTTCGAGGGTGAACCGGGCCTGCTCGAGAAGGCCTTTAAACGCGACATCAACAGTCGACCGCCGCGCGACGCCGAGCTGGCCTACTCGACGCTGCGTCGATTGATTGAACGCTACCCGGCCAGCGACTACGCTCCGGACGCGCACCAGCGCCTCGTCTACCTGAAGAACCGCCTCTGCGCGTACGAGAACAGTGTTGCCAACTACTACCTGCGTCGCGGTGCCTACGTCGCCGCACTGAATCGTGCGAAAAGCGCGCTCGAGGAGTACAACGGCGCCGACACGACCCAGCAATCGCTGGAAATCATGGCGGCGGCTTACGAAAATCTCGGAATGACCGACCTCGCCCGCGACACGCGTGAGGTTATTTCGGCCAACTTTCCCGGCAGCTAGGGCTCGCTGACAAGCACTGACCGGCCAACGGTTAGTGCCGCCACCGCCGCCGAGCTAGCGCGGGAATCGGTAGTGTGACGTGATCGGGTAACGCCAGTCCCGGCCGAATGCACGACCGCTGATCCTGACGCCCGGCGGCGCCTGACGCCGCTTGTACTCGTTGCGTTTCACCATCTCAAGAACGCGGATCACCGTGTCTCGGTCATAGCCACGCTCGACGATGCCGGCAACCGACAAGTCCCCCTCGATAAACGCCTCCAGGATCGGGTCGAGAATGCCGTAGTCCGGCAGCGAGTCGGTGTCTTTCTGGTCCGGTCGCAGCTCGGCCGACGGCGGACGGGAAATAACGCGTTCAGGAATCGCCGTCGACAGCGTGTTGCGGTAACGGGCCAGTCGGTAGACCAGCGTCTTGCTGCAGTCCTTGATCGGTGCGAAGCCTCCAGCCATGTCGCCGTACAACGTCGCGTAGCCGACGGCCATCTCGCTCTTGTTGCCGGTGGTCAGCAGCATCCGCCCCGTCTTGTTTGAGATCGACATCAGCAGCAGGCCGCGACAGCGCGACTGGATATTTTCCTCGGTGACGTCCTCTTCGCGGCCGGCGAATACGCCTTCGAGCTGCTGCACGGTCGCGTCGTAAATCGGTGCAATCGGGATCACGTCGTATTCGACGCCAAGCAACTGCGCCTGCTCGGCCGAATCTGCCCGGCTCATGTCGGAGGTGTAGTGAAACGGCATTTGCACGGCACGAACCTTGTCGGCACCGAGCGCATCGCAGGCCACCGCGAGCACCAGGGCAGAATCAATACCGCCCGACAAACCGATGATCACACCCGGAAAACCGTGCTTGTTGACGTAGTCCCGGGTCCCGTTAACCAGCGCCTGGTAGATTCTCGACTCGTCGTGGCCGATCGTCTCAAGGCATGCGGATTCGATGTCGACACCGGCGTCGCCGACGCTGACCGTCAGGCCTTCCAACGCCTCACTGAAGGAAGTCGCGCGGAAGTGCACCTCGCCGTCGCTCGTCATGGCAAAGGATCCACCGTCAAAAACCAGCTCGTCCTGACCGCCCACCATGTTGGCGTAAATCAACGGCAGGCCGGTTTCCGCAATGCGCTCACGCGCTGTGTTCTCTCGAAAAACCTGGCTCTTGATCTCGAACGGTGAGCCGTTGATGGAGATGGCGAGATCGGCACCCGCCGCTTTGAGGCCCTGCATCGGTGTCGGCCCCCAGATGTCCTCGCAGATGGTCAGGCCGATGTTGACACCGCCGAGCTCGAAAACGGCTGCCTCCTCACCGGGCGTGAAGTAACGCTCTTCGTCAAACACGCCGTAGTTTGGCAGCCGGTGCTTGCGATAGTGGCAGAGCCGCTCAGAGCCCTTGAACACGCTGCAGCTGTTGTAGATGACGTCGCCCGTGTATTCGGGAAATCCGACCAGGATCGCGACGTCAGGGACTGCGGTGGACAAGCGCTCGATCGCTTCGGCGACATCCGCCTTAAGACCAGCGTGCAGCAACAGGTCCTCGGGTGGGTACCCGCAGACCGACAGTTCCGGAAACACAACGAGATCAGCGGACAGCTCGTCGCGGGCGCGCTGCGCCACGTCGACGATGCGGTCCGCGTTACCGCGCACGTTGCCGACGACGAGGTCGAGCTGCGCAACAGTAACGTTTAGTGACTTGGACACGGTGTCGCCCGTCGGTGGTTAGAGAATCTCCAGCATTTTACTGCCCAGCTCGGCCGGGGAGCGAACCGTTGCAACGCCGGCTGTTTCCAGCGCCGCGAACTTCGCATCGGCCGTACCTTTGCCGCCCGCGACGATCGCGCCCGCGTGGCCCATGCGCTTGCCCGGCGGCGCCGTGACACCCGCGATGTAGGCAACCACCGGCTTGGTCACATTCTCTTTAATGTAGTCGGCTGCCGCTTCTTCATCCGTACCGCCGATTTCGCCCACCATGATGACACCGTCGGTGTCCGGGTCGGCCTGGAACAGTTCCAGGCAGTCGATAAAGTTCATGCCGCGAACCGGGTCACCACCAATACCGACACACGTGCTTTGGCCGAGGCCGTTCTGTGTGGTCTGGTAAACCGCCTCATAGGTCAGCGTACCCGAACGGGATACGACGCCGATGCGGCCCTTTTTGTGAATGAAGCCCGGCATGATGCCAATCTTGCATTCGTCCGGCGTAATGATGCCGGGGCAGTTAGGTCCTATCAGGCGGCAATCGTAGTCTCGCAGGGCGGACTTCACGCGCACCATGTCGAGCACGGGAATTCCCTCGGTGATGCAGACCACCAGTTTGACGCCGGAGTCAGCCGCTTCGAGGATCGCGTCGGCCGCAAACGGCGCCGGCACGTAAATCATGCTGACGTCGGCTCCGGTTTCGGCGACCGCGTCGCGCATCGTGTTGAAGACCGGCAGGTCGAGGTGGGTTTCGCCACCGCGGCCGGGTGTCACGCCGCCGACAACCTGTGTGCCGTATGCGAGACACTGCTCGGTGTGGAACGACCCCTGGTTACCGGTCAGGCCCTGGCAGATGATTTTGCTGTCTTTGTTTACAAGAATACTCATGGTCGTCTCGCCTTAAGCTACGGCCGCTACGGCTTTCTTGGCAGCGTCGGTCAGGTCGTCCGCCGCGATGATGTCCAGTCCGCTGTCGGCCAGCATGGCGCGACCCTTCTCGACGTTGGTGCCTTCGAGACGGACGATGACGGGAACCTCGACACCGACTTCCTTGACCGCCGTGATGATGCCCTCGGCAATCAGGTCACAGCGCACGATGCCGCCGAAGATGTTCACAAGAATCGCCGCAACCGATTCATTCGACAGGATCAGTTTGAACGCAATCGCCACGCGCTCAGCCGTCGCACCACCGCCCACATCCAGGAAGTTGGCCGGATCGCCGCCGTGCAGTTTGATGAGGTCCATCGTGGCCATGGCCAGTCCGGCGCCGTTCACCATGCAGGCGATATTGCCGTCGAGAGAGACGTAGTTGAGGTCGTGCTCGGCAGCCTGGCTTTCGCGGGCGTCTTCCTGCGATTCGTCACGCAGCGCAACCAGCGCCGGCTGACGGTACAGCGCGTTGCTTTCGATGTTGATCTTCGCATCCAGCGCGATCACGTCGCCGCCCTTCGTGGTGATCAGCGGATTAACTTCGACCAGCGCCGCGTCGGTTTCTTCGTAGAGTTTGTAGAGCTTTTTGACGAGGTCGCCAAACTGGCGCATCTGGCCTTTGTCCAGTTCGAGACCGAAGGCAAGCTGACGCGCCTGGTAGTCCTGCAGACCGGCGTCCGGCGCAATGGCGACGGTGAAAATTTTCTCCGGCGTCTCCTCGGCGACCTGCTCGATGTCCATGCCGCCGGCCGCCGATGCGATAAACGCGACGCGGCTCTTTTCCCGGTCGACCAGCATCGACAGGTACAGCTCGCGGTCGATGTCGGAACCCGACTCGACGTACACGACGTTGACCGGCAGGCCTTCAGGGCCGGACTGGTGCGTGACAAGCTGCGTACCCAGCATGTCGCCGGCGTACTGCTTGACCTCGTCCAGCGTTTTCGCGAGCTTGACGCCGCCCGCTTTACCGCGCCCACCCGCGTGGACCTGCGCCTTGACGACCCAGAGCTCGCCACCGAGGTCTTTTGCCGCCTGCACTGCGGCTTCCGGCGTGTCGGCCGGTATGCCGTTCGGAACCGGAATGCCGTAATCGGCGAACAGGCCCTTCGACTGATATTCGTGAAGATTCATAGGAGTTTTCCCGCTCAGGATTTCTTGGGGCAGCCATCCACACCGCCCGCGGAACGCGCATTCTGGATCAAAGCCCGGTGCATCGCAAAGATAAACACCTTCCCTTTATTGGCGTCGCTATGATTTACACTACGCGGATGACGAGCAGGCGAGCGAACCGTGAGCACAACGGCTGAGCAGGCGGGAGACCCGCCCACCGAGGAGACGGCAGCGTTTCACGACAGGCACGGTGACGAACCGGACCTGCGCTGGCGCATCCTCAAGACACTCGCCAGTTTCCGCATCCTGATCGCCGCAACGCTGGTGCTTCTGTTTTACGTTGGCGGCGAATCCGACCGGGTTTTTGGCGGCGAGTCGAACCTGTTCGCCCCGGTTGCCATCGCCTTCCTGGTGTTTTCGATCCTGGTCTACGCCGCGCTGCACCAGCGCTGGTGGCCGGCCGCGATCCAGGCCTCGGCGCCGCTGGTCGTCGACATCGTCGCCACCGTCACGCTGATGCACATGAGTGGCGGCATCTCCTCCGGCCTCGGCGGCCTGCTGATCGTGTTTGTCGGTGTGTCCAGCCTGGCCTTGCCGGGGCAGTGGGCGGCGGTTTTTGCGGCCTTGTCCACGTTTGCGATTCTCGGTGAACAGTTCCTGGTTGAGCTGCGCGGCGACGACGCCGGCTTCCCGGCGGCCGGGTTGCTGGGCGCGATCATTTTCATGATGGCGTTTGCGGCACAGACACTGACGCGCCGCATGGAGGCCAGCGAGGCGCTGGCCCGCCAGCGCGGGGTCGACCTTCGCAACCTCTCGGCACTCAACGAGTACATCGTCCAGCACCTCAGAGAGAGCATCCTGGTCATTGACGCCGATGACCGAATCCGTCTCGCCAACGCCTCGGCCGCACGCCTGCTCGGCCAGAACCCGGGCATGGCGGATACGCCACTCGACACGGTGTCGGCCCAGCTCGGTGACTACATCCGACGCTGGCGGCTGGATGCGTCGCTGGCGTCGCACCCGGAGCTGCCCCTGACCGGGGAAAACGCCGGTATGCGCATCAAGGCTCACCTCGCACCGCTGGTCAAAGACGGCGAACGCAGTGGCCCGATTCTGGTATTTCTCGAAGACTCCAGCCTGATGAACGAGCGTGTCCAGCAGTCCAAACTCGCGTCGCTGGGACGCCTGAGCGCCAGCATCGCACACGAGATTCGTAATCCCGTGGGTGCGATGAGCCACGCCGCCCAGCTACTCGCCGAATCCGACGGCTTACCCAGCGATGACAAGCGGCTTACCGACATCATCCAGTCGAACTCCGAGCGCGTCAGCATGATTATCGAAAACGTGCTGCAGCTGTCGCGCCGCGAATCCAGCCAGCCGGAACGGCTGCAAATCGCGCCCTGGCTGCAGGACTTTTCCAGCGAATTCACGCGCACGCTGGAGTTGCAGGAAGGTGAACTCAGCGTGCACGCCGTCGACGCTGCGCTCAGCGTGCGCATGGACCGATCGCACCTTCGGCAGGTCATGTGGAACCTGTGCGACAACGCGGTCAAATACGCCAGCGAGACCGGTGGTATCCACGTCGAGATTCGCGCCGGACGACTGGATGGTCGCGATCGACCCTACCTGGAGGTCCTCGACAGCGGCAAAGGCATCGATCCCGCGATGGCGGACAAGATTTTCGAACCGTTTTTTACCGCACGCCAGGGCGGCACCGGCCTGGGACTCTACATCTCCCGCGAACTCTGCGAACTGAATCGGGCGACACTGCTTCACCTTGACCGTGACGGCGGAGGCAGTATCTTTCGAATCGTATTTGCCGACCCCGACCGCTGGGGCAACCAGGACCTTTCATGAGCGAACCCTCCGCGCTGGTCATCGATGATGAACCGGATATCTGCGAACTGCTGTCTCTGACACTGGGACGGATGGGTATTCATACAGAGTCGGCCCTGGACCTGGAAACCGGCAAGCAGAAGCTGAAAAACCACGATTTCGACCTGTGCCTGACCGACATGCGCCTGCCGGACGGCGACGGACTGGAACTGGTTGAATGGATGCAGCAGAACACGCCGAATGTGCCGGTTGCGGTCATCACCGCGCACGGCAACATCGAAACAGCGGTCAATGCTCTGAAACTGGGTGCCTTTGACTTTTTGTCGAAGCCGCTCGACCTGAATCACCTGCGCAACATCATTGAGAGCGCGCTGAAACTGGATGAGCCGGACGACAGCCAGCGCTCCTCGCTGCTCGGCAAGTCGCAGGCCATGGCGGATCTCCGCGACATGATCGATAAAGTCGCGCGTTCACAAGCGCCCGTGCACATTTTCGGCGAATCGGGAACGGGCAAGGAACTGGTTGCGCGGCTGATTCACGAAAGCAGCCCGCGAGGCGACGGGGCGTTCGTTCCGGTAAACTGCGGCGCGATTCCCTCTGAGCTGATGGAGAGTGAGTTCTTCGGTCACAAGAAAGGCAGCTTCACCGGTGCCGACAGCGACAAGACCGGCCTGATCCAGAGCGCCGAGGGCGGCACCTTATTCCTCGATGAAATCGCCGACCTGCCGCTGGCCATGCAGGTCAAGCTCTTGCGCGTGATCCAGGAGAAGACGGTGCGGCCGGTGGGCAGCTCGCGTGAAGAGGCCGTAAACGCCCGCATCCTGTCTGCGACCCACAAGAACCTGCGACAGATGGTCACCGACGGTGATTTTCGTGAAGACCTGTTCTACCGCATCAACGTCATCGAACTGGCGGTGCCCGCGCTGCGTGAACGAGGCGACGACACGATCGAACTCGCCCATTTCATCCTAAGGAAGCTCGGCAGCGAGGTTGAACTCGACGAGAGCGCCCGTAACGCGCTGTTGCGGTATGACTTCCCCGGCAACGTTCGCGAGCTGGAAAATATGCTCGAGCGCGCGGTGACGCTGTGCACCAGCGGTGTTGTCAGCGAGGCCGACCTGAACCTGCGCAGCCCAGATAGCAGCGGTGACGCCGGTGGCGTGAAACTCACCGGCAAACTCGGGGACCAGCTTGAGGATGTGCAGCGACAGGCGATCATCGATGCGCTAGAGAAGACACGCTACAACAAAACGGCGGCCGCCAAGCTGCTAGGCCTGTCGTTTCGGCAGCTGCGCTACCGCATCGCCAAACTCGGCATCGAGTAGGCACCTTAAAGCCTGATTCATCGCGGTCAGTGTCGATGGGGTCCCGCGCGACATAAGCTCTGTCGGTAAATGGCGATCCGGGTGACGAAAATTGTCAGTCACCGACAAATGCGGGCGAAATTGTCAGTTTTCGACCGAGTGCCTCGATTTTTGGAATTCCGATTAAATATTTAAATTTCAATAGCTTACGAATTTTCATCGGACTTGGCACGGGCCTTGCTTAGAGGAGATACGAACTTCAAATCGTATTCACACTTCTCAGATCATGGAGAAACGAGAAATGAAAAAGCAGCAAGGTTTTACGCTTATCGAACTGATGATCGTTGTCGCGATCATCGGCATTCTGGCCGCGATTGCTATCCCGGCTTACCAGGACTACACCATCCGCGCACAGATCTCTGAAGGTCTGAGTCTGGCTGGCGGTGCGAAGACGGCGATCGCCGAGTTTTACCAGGACTCCGGTGCCTTCCCGAACGACAACACCTCAGCTGGTATCTCGAACTCAAACGAAATCCAGGGCAAGTACGTGTCTGATGTCGCGGTCGGCACCAACGGTGTCATCACGATTTCGTACGGCCAGGCAGACGCCAATGCCAACATCGGTAACGGCCAGGTTACGCTGACCCCGGACGACGGCAACCCGGGTTCTGTCACCTGGGAATGCGATGGCGCTGGCGGCCTTCCGGACAAGTGGCTGCCCTCTGCTTGCCGCTAAACCGTAGCGTTTAGGCTTTTTGCCTGACAAAAAGCCCCGGAATCTCTCCGGGGCTTTTTTTTCGCCGACCCGGCAAAAGTGTGAAGCCCGTCACACTTTAAACAGACGAGCACACCGGATATGGTCTTTGGACGTAACCTGCTCGCACCACAAATAAAGCCTCCATCCAGGCACGAAACGAACGACAGAGAGGACTGACTTGTGATTCTGACTTCCCGCGGTTTTACGCTCATCGAGCTCATGATTGTTGTAGCGATTATCGGCATACTCGCGTCTCTCGCGACGTCGGCCTACCAGACCTACACCATTCGTGCGCAAGTGACCGAGGGACTGAATATGGCCGCAGGTGCCAAGGTTCCGATCGCCGACTCGTGGTTGCAGACCGGTGTGGCGCCGGCTGACCGTGTCGAGGCCGGCATGTCACCCACACCCACCGATACCGCCGGCAACTACGTCAGCCAGGTCGTCGTCAACAACGGTCGAGTGGAGATCACCTTCGCCGGCCCACGCATTCACCAGGACATCAACGGTGAGACGCTGTTCCTGACCCCGTACGTCACCAGCGGTAACTCCGTTTCCTGGCGTTGTGGCCAGGCAGGCACGCCGGGCAGCGGCGCCCTGATGAACGGTGGCGAGGACCACGGCACGGGCGGCACACTCGACGACCGCTACCTCCCCTCTTCCTGCCGCTAGTAAAGCCCCGCTTCGAAAAGCGCCCAAATCCGGCGTATTCGCGGGTTTTACTTAATTGTTTTCCGTTTGTGTGAAGAGGCGCACAAAATCCGGTTGATCCACGCAGTTGGATAAACGAGACTGTCGTACTCCGGGGATCAGACCGTGCGTCTTTCTATGGCAGCGACAGCTTCACAAACCAATCTCGCGGGATTGCCCAGGCGTCTCGTTCAGGACGGAATCGTCAGCGAGGAACAGTTGCTCGACGCCGTCGAGGTCGCGAAGCGTGACCGACTGTCGCTGGTCGCCTACCTCGTCCAATCCGAACTTGCCGACTCTCGCTCGATCGCGGTGGCCGCCGCGCATGAATTCGGCGTGCCGCTGCTCGATATCGACGCTGTCGATGTCGATGTGGACGTCGTACGCGCTGTCGACAAGGGCCTGATCGAGAAGCACCGCGTGCTGCCGCTGGTCAAACGCGGCACGCGTCTGTTCGTCGGTATCGCCGACCCGACCAACCTCACCGCGATCGATGAAATCAAATTCCAGACGTCGCTGCGCATTGACCCGGTCGTTGTTGAGCAGGACAAGCTGGAAGAACGCGTCGGCAAGGCACTGGAAGCCGTCGACACCTCGCTGGCCGATTTTGGTGGCGATGACGACGACTTCGATCTCGAGAACCTCGATATCTCGAGTGGCGAGGAAGAAGAAGACGACAATGTCGGCAGCGAAGTCGATGACGCGCCGGTCGTCAAGTTCGTCAACAAGATTCTGTTGGACGCGATCAAGAAGGGCGCATCCGATATTCACTTCGAGCCTTACGAAAAGAAATTCCGCGTGCGTTTCCGTCAGGACGGTGTTCTGTCCGAAATTGCCGCACCGCCGGTCGTGCTGGCCAACAAGGTCTGCGCGCGCCTCAAGGTCATGTCGCGGATGGACATTGCCGAGCGGCGTGTTCCGCAGGACGGGCGCATCAAGATGCGCCTGTCGCGCCAAAAGGCGATCGACTTTCGTGTCAACACCTGCCCGACACTGTTCGGCGAAAAGATCGTATTGCGTATCCTCGATCCGTCGAGCGCGAAGCTCGGTATCGAGATGCTCGGTTACGAGGAGCAGCAGCGCACGCTGTACGAGAAACACCTGGCCAAACCGTACGGCATGATTCTCGTCACCGGACCTACGGGTTCCGGTAAGACGGTCTCGCTTTACACCGGTCTTAATATCCTGAACACCGTCGATCGTAATATCTCCACGGCTGAAGATCCGGCGGAAATCAACCTGGAAGGCATCAACCAGGTTAACGTCAACCCGAAAGTCGGTCTGACCTTTGCCTCGGCACTGAAAGCCTTCCTGCGCCAGGATCCGGACGTGATCATGGTCGGTGAGATTCGTGACCTCGAAACCGCCGAAATTGCGATCAAGGCCGCCCAAACCGGTCACCTTGTGTTGTCCACGCTGCACACCAACGATGCGCCGAAGACGCTGACCCGTATGGTCGATATGGGTGTCAAACCGTACGCCATCGCGACATCGGTCAGCCTGATCATCGCGCAGCGACTGGGTCGCCGACTCTGCTCGGCGTGCAAGGAAGTCAAAGATATCCCGCGCGAGGCGCTCGAAGCCGAGGGCTTCTCCAAGGAAGACCTCGACGCCGGTATCACGATTTTTGGCCCGAAGGGCTGCAAGAACTGCAACGGCGGCTACAAGGGCCGTGTCGGTATCTTCCAGGTCATGGAGGTTTCCGAGGCCATGGGTCGCATCATCATGGAAGGCGGCAACGCGATGCAGATTGCCGACCAGGCCGCCGAAGAGGGCGTGATGGATCTCCGGCAGGCCGGTCTGAAGAAAGTCAAGGACGGGGTTACCAGCCTCGAGGAAGTGAACCGTATTACTATTGAGTAAATCGGACGGATTTTAGCCATGGCAGACAGCGCGACAATGAACACGCCTTTCGTTTGGGAAGGCACTGATCGCAAGGGACAGAAGGTCAAGGGCAAGGAGCTTGCCTCTGACGAAGCACAAGTTCGTGCCAAACTTCGTACACAGGGCGTCGTACCCACGCGTATCCGCAAACAGCGCAAGAGCATGTTTGCCGGCAGCGCGACGATCACCACGGGCGACATCGCCATTTTCTCGCGCCAACTCGCGACGATGCTGGCGGCCGGTATTCCGCTGGTGCAGTCATTCGAGATCGTCGGCAACGGCCACGAAAACGCCGCGATGCAGAAGCTGATTCTCTCGGTGAAGGCAGACGTTGAGGGCGGTAGCTCACTGGCCGAGGCCTTGTCCAAGCACCCGCTGTACTTCGACGACCTGTTCATCAACCTCGTCGAGGCTGGCGAACAGGCCGGTGCACTGGAAACGCTGCTCGACAAGATTGCCACGTACAAGGAAAAGACCGAGGCGATCAAGAAAAAGATCAAAAAGGCGTTGACCTACCCGGCAGCGGTATTGGTGGTCGCTCTTATCGTGACAACGATTCTGCTGATCTTCGTTATTCCGTCGTTCGAAGACCTGTTCCAGGGCTTCGGCGCCGACCTGCCGTCGTTCACGCGAATGGTGATCGACCTGTCGCTGTTTGTTCGAACAAAGGGCTGGATACTTGCGATTGTCATCGGCGGCGCGATTTTTGCGTTTCTGTATTTCAAGAAGCGTTCCCGCGCGATGCGCGAGGCGCTGGATCGCATGATGTTGAAGATGCCGGTTATCGGTCCGATCATGGAAAAAGCGTCAATCGCTCGCTACGCGCGTACGCTGTCAACCATGTTCGCCGCGGGCGTACCGCTGGTCGAAGCGCTCGAGTCCGTATCCGGTGCAACCGGGAATATCGTTTACGAAAACGGCGTTTTGGCCATGCGCGATGAAGTGGCGACCGGTCAGCGTCTGCAGCAGGCGATGGAGAACACGGACCTGTTCCCGAATATGGTTATCCAGATGATCGCGGTCGGTGAAGAGTCCGGTTCGCTGGATGACATGTCGGCAAAGGTCGCGGACTTCTACGAAGAAGACGTCGACAACGCCGTGGACAACCTCAGCAGCCTGCTGGAGCCGATGATCATGGCGATCCTTGGCGTCCTGGTTGGCGGACTGGTTGTTGCCATGTACCTGCCGATCTTTAAGATGGGTGCTGTCGTCTAACGGACAACAGTCAAGAGACGTTTGAAGCGGCGTTCAGCAGTCTCTGCGAACGCCGTTTTTGTTGGGGAACACCATGCTCGAGCTCATGGCGGACAATCCGCTTCTGTTTGTCGCGATCGTCTTCGCGTTCGCGCTGCTTGTCGGCAGCTTCCTGAATGTCGTGATCTACCGCTTGCCCGTCATGATGGAGCGTGACTGGCGCGAACAGGCGAAGGAGCTCGCGGACATGCCGGTCAACGACGTACCGGAAGAGACCTTCAACCTGGTCACGCCGCGTTCGCGATGCCCGTCCTGCGGCGCGGCCATCAGCGCCTGGCAGAACATTCCGGTCGTAAGCTACCTGCTGCTCGGCGGCCGCTGCTCGAATTGCAAAGCCGATATCGGACCGCGCTACCCGATCGTTGAATTCGTGACCGGCCTGCTGTGTGCCATTGCCGCGTGGCGCTTCGGCTTTGGCCCGGAGGCGATCATGGCGATCGTCATGACGCTGATGCTCGTACCGATCACGATGATCGACGCCGACCACCAGCTCATTCCCGATTCGATTGTCTACCCGCTGCTCTGGATCGGTTTGTTGATGAGCCTGTGGTTTCCGGTCGACTCGGCCGACGTCCTGTTCCTCGAGCCGCGGCAGGCGATATTGGGTGCCGTCGTCGGCTACCTGAGCCTGTGGAGCGTCTACTGGCTGTTCAAGATCGTCACCGGCAAGGAAGGTATGGGACACGGCGACTTTAAACTGTTGGCCGCACTCGGTGCATGGCTGGGCTGGCAGGCCTTGCCGACGATCATCCTGATGTCGGCCGTGGTCGGCGCGGCGTTTGGTATTTTGATGATCGCGTTGCGCGGCCGTGATCGATCGGTACCGATGCCGTTTGGCCCGTTTCTCGCGGCGGCCGGCTGGATCACCATGCTCTACGGTGACGCCATCAAGGCGGCGTACTTCGACACTCTCTTCTAGACCGTGAGCCAGGCGCCACCGCGAATCGGATTGACCGGCGGCATCGCCAGCGGCAAGTCAGCCGCGGCACGTTACTTTGCCGAGCTCGGTGTCCCGGTCATCGATACCGACGTTATAGCTCGCGAAGTCGTTGAACCCGGCAGCGAGGGACTTGCCGGTATCGCACGCCATTTTGGTAGCGGCGTCCTGCTCGCCGACGGCGCCCTTGATCGTACCGCGCTACGCCGCATTGTGTTCGCACAGCCCTCGGAACGGCAGGCGCTGGAGGCGATCCTGCACCCGCTGATACGCGAGGAAACGATCCGCCAGGCCGATGCGGCCGGCGGCGACTACCAGCTCATCGTTGTCCCGCTGCTGGTCGAATCCCCGCTGAGACACTTTGTAGACCGCATCCTCGTTATCGACTGCCGCGAAGAAACCCAGCTCAGCCGCCTCATAGCACGCGATGGTGGTGACATCGACAGCGCCAAACGCATCCTTGCAGCCCAATCCCGTCGTGAACAGCGCTTGGCGATCGCCGATGACGTCATCAGCAACGAGGGCAGCCTTGCTGAACTGGCCACAGCCGTGCGCGAACTGCACAATAAATACTTGGAGACTGTCGTCAACTAGCGACAGGCTGATTTTGCGTTAAATGCCGCCGCGGCGCAGAATAGGCAGATGGTTGAGCCCGCAGGAAACGTCAGCGCGCACCCCGCAACGGAGCGCGCTGCCTATGAGTTACCGCTGAATGAGCGGATGCGGACCTTTATGCGGCTCGATTTCCTGTATCAGCAGCTCCTGCACAACAGCGATGACACGGCGCTTTGGGGATCTCGCGCGACCATCACGACCTTGCTGGACATGCTGGCGATCCTTTCCCGGGGCGACATACGCTCGGAAATTCAAAAAGAGATCGACTCACACATCACGCGTCTGCAGCGTTTCTCGAAACAGCCTGGCGTCGACTCCAGCCGCCTTGATTCCGTCCTGCACAATCTTGTGGATAGCCGGGCCGCTATTGCCGCGGTCGGCACCCAGTTTCTCAGCGAACTGAAAGAAAGCGATTTTCTCAACGCGATCAAACATCGCAGCACAATCCCCGGCGGCACGTGTGAGTTTGACCTGCCGGAATACAGTCATTGGTTGCGCCAGCCGTTCGAACGTCGGGACAAGGACCTGCAGCGCTGGATCGGTTCGGTACGCCCTGTGTGCGATGCAGTTGCAGAAGTGCTTTGGCTAATTCGCGAAAGCGGACAGCCCGAAGACAAGACCGCGATTAACGGGATGTATCAACACAGCATGCAGAGAGATGGTCATTGCCGGCTGATCCGGGTCACGCTGCCTAACGACAGTGGCTTGTTTCCGGAGATCAGCGGCAGCCAGCACCGCTTTACGGTCCGCTTCCTGGAATGGTCGACCATCGACAAGCGAGCCGTGCAGACGGGACACGACGTCTCGTTTCAGCTCGCTATCTGCTAGGCCGGCCGGCGACGGTCTTGTCGCTGTCTCAAGCGTGTAATCACCGGCGCATCGGCCGGTAACAGATTGGCCGACTCGAGTTCGTTGGCGAACAACCAGCGCAGCCGCTGTCCTTCGCAGGAACGTGGGTCACCCTCCCAGCGCGATACCAGGAAGAAATCAATCGAGACCCGCCGGTCGGGGTAGCTGTGGTCCAGGGACTGGAAACACTCGGCTGCGGACACCGTGATACCGATTTCTTCCTGCAACTCACGCAGCAGTGCTTCATCGGCGGATTCGCCGCTGCCGATCTTGCCTCCGGGAAACTCCCACATACCGTGGAACGGGCCGTCGCCCAGACGCTCCGCGATCAGCACACGGCCATCGGCATCCTCGAGGATGCCGGCGGCCACGTGAAGGTGTGGAATTACGTCAGTTTGCCGTGACACTGCTTGTATTTTTTACCGGAACCACATGGGCAGGGTTCGTTTCGGCCAACCTTGCGACCGTCGCGGACGAACGGCGCCTCCGCGGCAGCCGCCTGCGGTGCACGACCCGGCGCCGCTGCACTGCCACCCTGAGCAGCGCCGGCCGCCGGCAGATTGGCCTGCGGCGCACTGCCGCCCAGCGCCTGAGCTTCAGCGTGCTGGAATTTCAAGTTGCTTTCCTGCGCGGCCTGTCGGCGACGCGCGATTTCGGCCATTTCTTCTTCGCTCTGCACGCGAATACGCGACAACAGGCTTATGGTCTGTTGCTTGACCTGTTCGAGCATGGTGCCGAACATTTCGAAGGCCTCTCGCTTGTACTCCTGCTTCGGGTTCTTCTGCGCGTAGCTGCGCAGGCCGATGCCCTGTCGCAAATGATCCATTGCGGCGAGGTGCTCTTTCCAGTGGTGGTCGAGCTGCCGCAGCATGATCTGCTTCTCAACGCTGCGCATTAACTCGCTGCCGACCTGCTCTTCCTTCTCTTCGTAGGCCTTTCGCGCGGCGTCGATGCAGAGCTCGGTGATGCCTTCCGCATTCAGCGTCGAGTCTGCCTTCACCATCGCGGAAATATCGAGATGCAGCCCGTAATCCGATTCCAGTGCCTGGGAGAGGCCGTCGGTGTCCCATTGTTCTTCGAGGCTGCCGGGCGGCACGTGCAAAGCGACGGCTTCTTCGATCACTTCATCGCGAATTGCGGCCACGGAATCCTGGATCTCATCGGCGTCCATGAGCTCCGTGCGCTGGTGGTAGACGACTCGGCGTTGGTCGTTCGCGACATCGTCGTACTCCAGCAGGTTCTTGCGCGTATCGAAGTTGTGGGCTTCGACCTTGCGTTGCGCGCGTTCGATCTGCTTTGACAGCAGCTTGCTTTCAATCGCCTCGCCCTCGCGCATGCCGGCACGCGCCAACAGGCTCTTGGTGCGCTCGGGGTCGCCGAAGATTCGCATCAGCGTGTCTTCCATGGACAAGTAAAAGCGGCTTGAACCCGGGTCGCCCTGGCGACCGGAACGACCACGCAGCTGGTTGTCGATTCGGCGTGATTCGTGGCGCTCTGTGCCGATAATGTGCAGGCCGCCCGCATCGAGTACTTGCCGGTGGCGCTCTTCCCAATCCTTCCTGACCGCTTCCTCATCGTCGTTGGCGGCTTCAATCTCCGCTTCGAGGCTGCCACCGAGCACGATGTCTGTGCCTCGACCCGCCATGTTGGTCGCGATCGTAATCTTGCCCGGACGTCCCGCCTGCTGGACGATGTGCGCCTCGCGCTCGTGCTGCTTGGCGTTCAGGACATCGTGGTTGATCTTGCGATCCTTGAGAATTTTCGACAGGAACTCGGAGGTTTCGATGGAGGTGGTGCCGACCAGAACGGGCTGCCCGCGTTCCGCGCAATCCGAGATGTCTTCGATAATCGCCTCGAATTTGTCGTTCTGAGTCAGGTAGACAAGATCGGCGGAGTCGTCTCGGACCATCGGCTTGTGCGTCGGGATAACGACGACCTCAAGACCGTAAATGCTCTGGAACTCAAAAGCCTCGGTGTCCGCGGTGCCGGTCATGCCAGACAAGTTGTTGTAAAGGCGGAAGTAATTCTGGAAGGTGATTGACGCGATGGTCTGGTTTTCATGCTTGATCGCCACGCCTTCTTTCGCCTCGATGGCCTGGTGCAGACCGTCTGACCAGCGACGTCCCGCCATCGTGCGACCGGTAAACTCATCGACGATCACGACGTTTCCGTCCTTGACGATGTAGTCGACGTCGCGCTGGTAGATGGCGTGCGCGCGCAGTGCCGCATTCAGGTGGTGCAGCAACTTGATGTTGGCCGCGTCGTAGAGACTCTCGCCTTCTTCCAGCAAGCCGGACTTCTGCATCATGCCCTCGATGCGTTCTTGACCGTGTTCGGTCATGTAGGCCTGCTTGGCTTTCAGGTCGACCGTGAAATCACCGCGCGGCAGCATTTTCACCTTCGCGTTGTCATCGTCGACGAGCGCAATATCGGCGCCCTGCTCATCGGCGAGTTGCACGGCATGCGCCAGCGCCAGCGGCTCATCGCCGACCGCCTTGCCCTTCGCATCCAGCAGCTCAACCGATTTGAACGGAATGTCGAAATTGACGAGTTCCTCGGGTTCCTCGTGAGCGCTCAGTTTCGGTATCAGTTTATTGATCTGCGCATACAGATCGGTGCTGGTGTCGGCCGGCCCGGAAATAATCAGCGGCGTGCGGGCCTCGTCGATCAGGATCGAATCCACCTCATCGACGACGGCAAAATTCAGCTCACCCTGGACTTTGTCCTCCGGGGCGAAGGCGAGGTTGTCGCGCAGGTAGTCGAAGCCCAGCTCGTTGTTGGTCGCGTAGGTGATGTCCGATGCGTACGCCGCCTTTTTCTCCTCGTGGGTCTGGCCGGTTCGGGCAACCCCGACCGTCAGGCCGAGAAACTCGTAGGCGGGTCGCATCCAGTCGGCGTCACGTTGCGCCAGGTACTCGTTGACCGTGACCACGTGCACACCGTCGCCACTGATCGCGTTCAGGTACGCGGGCAGCGTCGCCATCAGCGTCTTGCCCTCGCCGGTGCGCATCTCGGCAATGTTGCCGTCGTTCAACACCATGCCGCCGATAAGCTGGACGTCAAACGGCCGCATGCCCAGGGTCCGCAGCGACGCCTCGCGCGCGACCGCGAATGCTTCCGGCAACAGATCACGCAGGGGCTCGCCGTCGGCGTGTCGGCGGCGGAACTCGTCGGTCTTTGCGCCGAGGGCGTCGTCGTCGAGCGCCTGCAGCCCCTCTTCCATCGCATTGATCTTCTTTACGGTCTTTCCGTAGTCCTTCAGCAGACGCTGGTTACGACTTCCAAAAAGATTGGTCAGGAAATTGGCCACACATTGCTCCTGCGGACGGCAAAGCCGCGTATTTTAAGGCTTGGAAACGCGTTTTTTAAGCGCTGCATCATCATTGACGCCGTGTCCGGGCGCAAGGTTCAACAGCAGGGGATTTAAGGCCGATTTGGCCGGGCTCAAGGCGCCCGAGCCGCTTAGCGACCGGACGTACCGCGGATGAATTTCACCGGGTTGACACGACGTCCGTCCTTCAGCACTTCAAAGTGCAGATTGGGGCCGGTTGCGCGGCCGGTTTTGCCCATGCGGGCGACAACCTGCCCCTTGCGGACCTCGTCACCGACGGCAACCAGGTTTTCCGAATTGTGGGCGTAGCGCGTGGCGTAGCCATTGCCGTGACGGACTTCAACGAGCAGGCCGTAGCCGTAGCGGTCACCCGAGTAGCTGACCACGCCATCCGCGACAGCAACGATCGGATCGCCCTCCTTGCCGGCGAAGTCGACACCCGTGTGGTTCGCGGGCTTGCCGGTAAACGGGTCGGTTCGCTTGCCGAAAAACGACGAGATGTAGCCTGAGTTGACCGGGCGACCCTGCGGGTAGACTCGATCCGAGAGGTTCTGGTGTGCGATAACCGTCTCAAGGGCCCCTAGCTGGGCCTCACGGTCGCCCAGCTGGATTGCCAGTGCGTCCATCGCTGCGAGCAGTTCGGGCAATTCGGCACTGCCGGTCAGCCGCTCTTCGGGACCACCGACCGCGGGCTGTGTATCAAAGTCGAATTCGCCGTCCTCCAATTCGGCCATATCCGTCAGGCGACGGCCGAGCGCGTCAAGGCGAATCATGCGAGCGTTCATCTGAGCGATGCGAATGGAAAGTGCGTCGAGCGTGTCTTCTTTTTGCTGACGAATCGTCGAGATTTCGCTGCGGTGCTGGTCCAGTTCGTCTTCCAGCGAAGCCAGCTGATTGGTGCTGACCCCCGAGCCGGTCGCCGACGAATAGACGTAGCCGATGCCGAAACCCGCTGCACCAAGAACGAGGACCAGCCCGGCCGCCAATGCGCCGACCACAGTGCCGGACAACTGCAGCTGTCGGGACTTGCCGAGTCCCCTGCCAAAAATGACCACGTTCATGAAGAATCCTGCTCCGGGATAGCTGTCGTGCCGGGCACACCGGTTGTTATGGCCGGACGCTGGTTCCACGCGTATTTATGAGGTGTGCCTTTATCGAGCAACCCCGCTGTCTTAGAGCGAAATCGCCCCGTAGACCGGTGGTTTTGCGCCCCCGCCTTTCGACTGGTTTGCCCTTATTCGGCGTCAAATATGCATAATGTCCGTTTCTTTTACAAGATCAATGGCCTACAACGATGATCCGGTCACGCCGCCGGTCGCCCGAATCGCCAACTTCGTCACATTCCAATGACCGCCAAACGCATCGACAGCCTGATTGACTCCGCCCTCGGCGGCAGTTTCGGTGAAATTGCCGAAAAAGCGGGTCGCATGGATAAACTCGCGGCAGCGTTGAAAAAGTCGCTGGATCCGGAGCTCGCCAGCGGGATTCGAGCCGCCAATTTGCGGGATGACGGCACGCTGGTCGTGCTGTGCACCAATGCCGCCTATGCAGCCCGCCTCCGATTTGAGACGGACGCGCTCGCGGCAGCGGCCGGCGACGGGGTCACCCGCGTGACAGTGCGCGTGGCTCGGGAAGCGTAAGCCGGTTTTCGAACGTCAGGCGTAGGACGGCGCGGCGTAGGAGATCGGCGCCTTTCGGGAATCTTCGAACGTCACTTCTTCGTAGGACGATGCATCGGCAAGCATAGCGCGCAGCAGCTTGTTGTTGAGGTCGTGACCTGACTTGTAGGCCCGCAATTCACCAATCAGGCCGTGACCGAGCAGGTACACGTCGCCGATGGCGTCCAGGATCTTGTGGATGACGAATTCGTTGGAGTAACGGAGCCCGTCTTCGTTGAGGATTCGGTAGTCGTCGAGGACGATCGCATTGTCCATGCTGCCGCCCAGAGTGAGATTGTGCTCACGCAGCGCCTCGACATCGCGCAGGAAGCAAAAGGTGCGTGCACGACTCACTTCCTTCAGGAATGACGTCGATGAAAAATCGATGGTGGCCTGCTGGTCGATCTTGTTGAACACCGGGTGATTGAAAAACACCTCGAAATTCACCTTAAACCCGTCAAACGGCCGGAATTCGGCCCATTTGTCGTCGATTTCGACGCGCACCGGTTTGCGTATACGAATGAACTTCTTCGCTGCGTTCTGCTCTTCGATGCCGGCCGACTGCAGCAGGAACACAAACGGACCGGCGCTGCCGTCCATAATCGGCACTTCGGGCGCCGACAGGTCAACATGCAGATTATCAATGCCGAGCCCGGCGAGAGCCGACATCAGGTGCTCGACGGTGGCGACCTTGACCTCGTCCTTGACCAACGTGGTGCCGAGCATCGTCTCGCCGACCAGCGTTGGGTCCGCGGGCACCGCTACCGGCGTGTCGAGATCGACGCGGTGAAAAACGATACCGGTGTTCTCGGCCGCCGGGCGCAGGGTCATGTACACCTTCTCGCCGGAGTGCAGGCCTACACCGGTCGCGCGGATTGCCGTTTTGAGCGTTCGTTGTTTCAACATTGAGCTTGGAGGTCTCCGCCAGCCGCGACAAGGTCGGGCAGCAGATCGGTGTGTTCGGGGCTGTTAGCGCGCGAGAATATCATAGCGTCGAAAAACTCTTCAAGATTTTCAGTGGCTTATGACGGCGAGCCGTACAGGCGGCGGCGAAAGCAGCCGACCCGGGAGCCACCCGGGCCGGCGATGCGGAGGTTATCTCGCCGCGCCTGTCGACGTGAGGATCAGTCAGCCTGACGGCGCAGGAACGCCGGGATGTCCAGCAGTTCTTCCTGCAGACCACCTTCATCCAGGCCGTCACCCACAGCACGCTTGCGCTGTACGGTCGGCTTTTCCAGCCGGTGGTAATTCGGCTCCACGGCGGCCTGCGATTCGCGCGGGCGCTGAACGATGCGCATGGGCGCGTCCGCCTTCGCCGCAGCCTGGCCAAGACCGGTCGCAACCACGGTGACGCGAATGCGGTCCGTCATGTCCGGATCGATAACCGTACCGACAACCACCGTCGCGTCGTCCGACGAGAATTCCTTGATCGTGTTGCCGACTTCCTGGAACTCGCCGATCGACAGATCCATGCCCGCCGTGACATTGACAAGAATGCCGTTGGCGCCTGCCAGGTTGATGTCCTCAAGCAGCGGGCTCGAGATAGCGGCCTCCGCCGCTTCGCGCGCACGATCTTCACCCGAGGACGAACCGCTGCCCATCATCGCCATGCCCATTTCCGACATCACGGTGCGAACGTCAGCAAAGTCGACGTTGATCAGGCCCGGGCGGGTGATCAGCTCGGCGATGCCCTGGACCGCGCCCTGCAGCACCTGGTTGGCCGAACGGAATGCGTCCAGCAGCGTCGTGTCGCCGCCAAGGACGCTCAGCAGTTTCTCGTTGGGGATAGTAATTAACGAATCGACGTACTTGCCGAGCTCGTTAATGCCGGCGTCAGCAATGGCCATGCGCTTGGTGCCTTCCATACCGAACGGCCGGGTGACAACCGCGACGGTCAGGATGCCAAGCTCCCTGGCTACCTGCGCAACCACGGGCGCAGCGCCAGTCCCGGTACCGCCACCCATGCCGGCCGTAATGAACAGCATGTCGGCGCCTTCGATCGCCTCGAGAATGCGATCGCGATCTTCCATCGCGGCCTGACGGCCGATATCCGGATCTGCCCCGGCACCGAGGCCCTTGGTGATGTTGCAACCGATCTGCAACGACGTGCGAACGCGAGATCCCTTCAGTGCCTGGGCATCTGTGTTCGCGCAGATGAAATCCACACCTTCAATCCCGGTGTCGACCATGTGCGATACAGCGTTGCCGCCGCCGCCGCCAACCCCGATGACTTTGATGACTGCGCTTTGGCTGTGCGCATCCATGAGTTCAAACATTGTTACTCCTCCGCTTTGTGTTGACCTCTTTTGAGGTCGATTCCTGGCATCGGCCCAACGGCCGCGCCAAACCTAAAACTGTCCCGAGAACCAGGCCTTCATGCGATCGAAAACATCGCCGAGGCTGCCGCTCACCGGCGTGCTTCGGCGACCGCGTCTTGACAGGTTCTCGTAGCCGTAAAGCAACAGGCCAACGCCGGTTGCGTGAATGGGATTGCGAACCACATCGCCGAGACCCTCGACGTACTGCGGTGCACCGAGACGGACCGGCATGTGGAACACCTCTTCGGCGAGCTCCACGGCGCCTTCCATCTTCGCGCTGCCGCCGGTAATCACGATGCCCGCCGCGATCAACTCCTCGAATCCGCTGCGACGCAGCTCGTCACGAATCAGGCCGAAGAGCTCCTCGTAACGAGGCTCGACAATTTCGGCGAGCGTCTGGCGCGCCAGACGGCGTGGCGGACGTTCACCAACGCTCGGCACTTCGATCGTTTCATCGACATTGGCCAACTGCGACAGCGCACACGCGTACTTGATCTTGATCTCCTCGGCGTACTGCGTCGGAGTCCGCATCGACACCGCGATGTCGTTTGTCACCTGGTCGCCGGCAATCGGAATGACCGCGGTATGCTGGATCGCACCACCGAGAAACACCGCGATGTCGGTCGTACCGCCACCGATATCCACGATGCAGGAACCCAGTTCCTTTTCATCCTCGGTGAGTACCGAATAGCTCGACGCCAGCTGTTCGAGCACGATGTCGTCAACCTCCAGGCCGCAGCGTTTCACACACTTCACAATGTTCTGCGCCGCACTCTCGGCGCCGGTCACCATGTGTACCTTGGCCTCAAGGCGGACGCCGGACATGCCGACCGGCTCGCGAATGCCCTCGTGACTGTCGATCAGAAATTCCTGCGGCAGGATATGCAGGATCTTCTGGTCGGCGGGAATCGCCACGGCGCGTGCCGCGTCGATGACGCGATCAACGTCACCCGGCGACACTTCTTTGTCGCGAATGGCAACGATGCCGTGAGAGTTCAGGCTGCGTACGTGGCTGCCCGCGATTCCGGCGTACACCGAGTGAATGTCGCAGCCGGCCATCAGTTCGGCTTCCTCAACAGCGCGCTGAATCGAGTGCACAGTCGATTCGATATTCACGACAACGCCTTTCTTCAAACCGCGCGACGGGTGTGAGCCAATACCGATCACCTCGATCTCGCCCTCGTCGTTGACTTCGCCGACAATCGCGACGACCTTCGACGTTCCGATGTCGAGTCCGACGATCATGTTGCTGTCCATACGTTTTGACATTCAGTCGGCTCCCCCCGCGGCCAGCAATTTGCGTGCCTCGTTTTCCGGGTCTGTCACGGCGTCGCGTTGCTCCGCCTTCCAGCCAATGGCGAAGCCGTTGTTGTAGCGAACATCGACGTAGGCGATGTCCTCCGAGCGCGCGGCAATGATCTCCGCAACCACATTCACAAACAGGTCCGCTCGCTGTTCGTAATCGCGGCGACCCATGCGGATTTCGACGCCGTTACTGAGCATGATCGTCCAGCTTCCGCGACCGTCGACGGCCACACGGCTCACGTCCAATCCGAGCGGCAGCAGATGCTGCCGCATGTCGAGGTATCGCTCCGCGACGTCGTTCTGACGCGTGACCGGCCCCGACAGTCGGGGCAGATCCGCGGGCAGGTGTTCCGCGCCGTTGGCGACAAACAGCTCGCCGCGCACGTTCATCAAGCCCGAATCACCCCAGATCGCGGCGGGCGCCTGCTCGGTCACGGCAATCTCGATACGGTCCGGCCAGCGCCGCGCCACAGCAGCCTGGTCGATCCACTGCAACGACTGAATACGGTCACGCGCCGAATCCAGGTTGGCGGCGAAGAAGCCTCGATCCAGCTCAGCTTCGATTGCCTCCTCGAGCTCTACCGCGGAAACCCGCATCATCGGTCCGCGGATCTGCAGTTCGTTGACCGGTCGGTCCAGCAGCAGGCCGCTGAACTCATAGACCAGCGCGACGACGGCGATTGCCAGCAACGGCTTCAAGACGCGGCCGAGCCTGACGGTCGGCAGTTTGAGCGGTCGCTTCGTGGTCGGCTTGCGCCGCTTCGCCTGTTTACGAGCCATTGGCCACCTCCGCTTTACTCTGCGCTTCCTCAAGGCTGGTCTCGAGAATTCGCCAGCTCAGTTCGGCGAAGTCGATGCCCTGCTGCTGAGCCGCCATCGGCACGAGACTGTGACTGGTCATGCCCGGCACGGTGTTCACCTCCAGCACCTGCGGTTTACCGTCACTGCCCGTCATGAAGTCAACACGACCCCAGCCGCTGCAACCCAGCGTGCGAAACGCCTTCATCGCGAGATCGCGGTACTGTTTTTCGACGTGTTCGCTGTCGGTGCCCGGGCAGTGGTACTGCGTGCGATCCGATTCGTACTTGGCGCGATAGTCGTAAAACACCCGTGGCGTTTCGATCCGAATCGACGGCAGAGCTTCGTCATGCAGGATGCTGACCGTCGTTTCATCACCAACGATGCAACGCTCGATGATCAGTGTCGGGTCATAGCGCAGCGCAAGCGTTGCCGCTTCGGCAACGTCGGATGCGTCAAAGACCTTGCTCATGCCAACACTGGAACCTTCAGTCGCCGGCTTGAAGATCAGCGGAAAGCCCATCTCGCCGGCGATCGTCACGGCTTCGGCACGACTGCGCGCCACGTCAAACTCGGGCGTCGGGATACCCGCGGCCATAAACAGCTGCTTGGAGCGCAACTTGTCCATGGCGATCGCCGAGGCCATAACACCGCTGCCGGTGTAGGCGACGTCGAGCCATTCCAGCGCGCCTTGCAGGGCGCCGTCTTCGCCGCCCTTGCCGTGCAGTGCGATCCAGACACGATCAATACCCGCTTCCGCCAGCGCGGCGACGCCCTTTTCCGCCGGGTCCCAGCGAAGCGCGTCGACACCTCGAGACAGCAGCGCGTCAAGTACGGCGCCGCCGGTATCCAGCGACACCTCACGTTCGCTGGAATCGCCACCCATTAAAACGGCGACCTTGCCGAAGTCGAGCGGGTTGTTCGTCCGTCGGAGCGTCATTGCAGCGGCTCCCCAACGATGCGCACTTCGTGGTGCAGCGTTACACCATGCACATCGCGAACCGTCGACTGCACGTGGTCGATCAGCGCCTCGATATCTTCGGCGCGCGCATCGTCCGCGTTGATAATGAAATTGGCGTGCTTGGGTGACACCTCGGCTCCGCCGATACGGTGTCCCTTCAGGCCAGCGGCCTCGATCAGGCGGGCCGCATGATCGCCGGGCGGGTTCTGAAACACGGAACCGCAGCTCGGCAAGCCGAGAGGCTGAGTGGCCTTGCGGCGTTCGAGCATCGTATCGAGGGTTTCCTTACTGGCGCCGGTTTCCGGCTCGAAGCGGAAAACCGCCGACAGGAACCACTCGTCGTCCGGCCCGGAGACGGTACGGTAGCCAACGCGGTAGTCCGAGGGCTCGCGCTGCCGGACCTCGCCGGTACGATCGATCGTCGTGACCGATTCGACGCGCTCCCAGGTTTCACCGCCGTGCGCGCCGGCATTCATGGCCAGAGCGCCGCCCACCGTGCCCGGAATGCCCGCGAAGAACTCGGACGGGCCGAGATTCCAGCGCAAACATTGGCGCGCAAGCTGGGTGCAGGGTAAACCGCTGCCTGCGCGCACGCGGATGTCGTCGAGCTGCTCAATCTCGCGAAGCAGCTTGGTCGCGGAAATCACGACGCCCGCGATGCCGCCGTCGCGCACCAGCAGGTTGCTACCGACACCGAACCAGTGCACGGGCACCTTGCCGGGCAGATCAGCAAGAAAAGCCTTGAGGCCATCGATACTGGACGGCACAAAAAAGCTCTCGGCCGGTCCACCCACGCGCCAGGAGGTGTGTCGACTCATCGGTTCGTTCAGGCGCACTTCGCCGCGCTCGGTCATCGTCATGACGTCACCTCGCGAGGCGCTTTCAGCAGCAGTCGGTCCGGCAGGCCGGCCGCGTAAGCGCCGATATCCCCGGCGCCCATCGTCAGCACAAGGTCGCCATCGGCAAGCAGGCCACGCAGGACCGGCTCCAGTTCATCGAGTGTCTCCACGAACACGGGCTCGACCGAGCCGCGGCTGCGGACGGCCCGTGCAATGGCGCGGCCGTCTGCACCGGCGATCGGTGCTTCCCCGGCCGCGTAAACATCGAGGACAACCAGCACGTCGGCGTCCGACAGTGCGACGGCGAAATCATCCAGCAGGTCCCGGGTGCGGCTGTAACGATGCGGCTGGAACACCAGCACCAATCGGCGTTCCGGCCAGCCCGCGCGCGCCGCTGCGATCGTGGCTGCAAGCTCCGTCGGATGATGACCGTAATCGTCAACGAACATGACCTTGCCGGCCGCCGTTTCAATTTCGCCCAGAGACTGGAAGCGACGATCGATGCCCTCGAACGATTCCAGTGCGCGAACGACCGCCTCGTCGCTGACCTGCAGCTCACTGGCAACGGCGATGGCCGCAAGTGCGTTCCTGACGTTGTGCAGGCCAGGCAGGCGAAGACGAATCGCCAGCGCCTCGCGCTCGCCGCCGCGGTCAACGGAGAAACGGGTGACGTTGCCCTCAAACTCGATGTCTCGCGCTCGGATGTCGGCAGCGTCATGCAGTCCGTAGCTGGTAATCGAGCGGCCGATGCGCGGCAGGATTTCAGCAATGCCCGGGTCGTCAGCGCAGACGACGGCCAGGCCGTAAAACGGCAGGTTATGCAGGAATTCGACAAAACCGGACTTCAGCTTTTCGATGTCGCCGTCGTAAGTGGCCATGTGATCGGCGTCGATATTCGTCACCACCGACAGCATCGGCTTCAGGTGCACGAAAGACGCGTCGCTCTCGTCGGCTTCGGCGACGAGGTAGTGGCCCTGCCCGAGCCGCGCATTGGCATCCGCACTCTTCAAGCGGCCGCCGATGACGAAGGTCGGGTCGAGGCCGCCTTCGGCCAACACGCTGGCAACCAGGCTCGTCGTTGTGGTCTTGCCGTGCGTGCCGGCCACGGCGATCGAGTAGCGGAACCGCATCAGCTCGGCGAGCATCTCGGCACGCTGCACCACGGGCATGCGTTTTTCACGCGCCGCGGCGACTTCGGGGTTGGTTTCATCGACCGCGCTGGACACGACGACGGCGTCTGCCTGTCGCAAATTGTCAGCAGCGTGGCCGATGAATACGGTAGCGCCCTGGGATTCCAGGCGGCGCGTTTGTTTGTTGGCTTTCAGGTCCGAACCCTGCACGTCATAGCCGAGGCTCAACATCACCTCCGCGATGCCGGACATGCCGGAACCGCCAATGCCGATGAAGTGCACACAGTGAATTCGGCGCATTCGGCTGATCATGCGATACCTCCCGCCTGGCTCAGGCAGTGCTCGGTAATCCGCGACAGTGATTCGGGCGTCGCCAGTGCGCGGGCCTTGTCGGCACGCAGCAACAGCGCTTCTCGATCACTGAATTCCGAAATAAGCCCGGCGAGCCCCTCGGCCGACATCGCGCTCTCCTGCACGATCACGCCGGCGCCCGCTTCGTGCATCGGTGTGGCGTTGGCTGTCTGGTGATCGTCGACCGCTGCCGGGTACGGCACCAGGATCGCGGCACAACCCGCGGCGCAGAGCTCGGCAACGGTGAGCGCGCCCGACCGGCAGACCACGAAATCCGCCCAGGCGTAGGCGTCAGCCATGTCATCGATAAACGTTACGACGTCGGCTTCGACGCCGCTTTGTTGGTACGCAGCGTTGGCAACATCCGCCGTACGCTCGCCGCATTGGTGACGAACCTGCGGCCGCAACGCTGTCGGCAACAGCGCCAGCGCCTCGGGCACCGTGCGATTCAGCGACAGGGCGCCCTGGCTGCCACCGAGAACCAGCATGCGAATCGGGCCACTGCGGCCGGCAAACCGAGCGCGCGGTGGTGCGATGGCAGCAATGGCCTCGCGGACCGGGTTACCCACGGTTTCCGCGTGCGCGGTAAAGCTGCCCGGGAAGGCTTGCAGCACAACCCGGGCAAGACGCGCCAGAAGTCTATTGGTCAGGCCGGGCACCGCATTTTGTTCGTGCACCAGCAGCGGACGCCGGGTCAGCCACGCGGCAAGACCGCCGGGACCGCTAACGAATCCGCCCATGCCGAGGACGGCACTGGGACGCCGGCGCCGCATAACAGCGAGCGACTGCAGGACGGCCCAGGCGATTTGCAGCGGCGCAAGCAGGATGGCGGCAGCGCCTTTGCGCCGAATGCCGCGAATCGCAATCCACTCAACGTCGATACCCGCTGCCGGCACGAGCCGCGCCTCGATACCGCGCTGCGTTCCCAGCCACACCACATCCTGCGAGCGCGCACGCAAGGACTCGGCAACCGCTAATGCCGGGTAAACGTGGCCGCCGGTTCCTCCGGCCATGATGAGCACGGGACCGCGGTTCATCGCTTCACCTTCCTGCGGCGACGATTCACCGGTTTGGCGTCGACAATCAGTTCGTGGTGGATACGCAGCAACACCGCGATCGACACCAGCGCCATGATCATGCTCGAACGGCCGTAACTGACCAGCGGTAGCGTTAGCCCCTTCGTCGGCAGCAACCCCATGTTGACACCGAGGTTGATGAACGCCTGCACACCGAGCCAAGTGCCAATACCGATGGCAACGTAGGCTTCAAACACCCGGTCGGACTCGCTGGCACGCCGCGCAAGATGAAAGCATCGCCAGACCAGCGCGGCGAAAATCGCGACAACGATGAACGAACCAAACAGGCCGAATTCTTCGGCAAACACGGCGAACACAAAGTCGGTGTGCGCTTCGGGCAGGTAGAACAGCTTTTGCACGCTGTTGCCAAGTCCGACGCCGAACCACTCACCGCGTCCGATGGCAATCAGTGACTGGATCAATTGAAAGTCGGTGTTGAAGGGATCGTCCCAGGGATCGATGAACGCCTTCAAGCGCCCGTATCGATACGGCGATGTAAATGCCAGGACGACAAACGACGCCACGCCGACAACCGAGAACAGGGCGAAATCCCGGATTCGAGCACCGGCAACAAACAGCATCGTCATCGCGATACACATCAGGACCGTGGCAGCACCGAAATCGGGCTCAGCCAACAAGGCAATTGCGGCGACCGTCATTACCAGCATCGGTCGCAGGAAACCCACGAAACGGGTCTGCACGTCTTTCGAGTGACGGACGAGGTAGCCAGCCAGATAGAGAATGAAGCACAACCTCGCGGGCTCCGACGCCTGCAGGTTCATAAAGCCCAGCCGAACCCAGCGGCGAGCGCCGTTGACTTCGTAACCGACCCCCGGGATCAGGACAACCAGCAACAAGGCTAGCCCGGCCAACAGCAAAACCGGACCCATACGGCGCCAGAATTCCATCGGGATAAACAGGCACAGTCCACCGGCCCCGAGGCCGATGGCGACGGCCAACAGCTGGCGCTGCAGGTAGTAAAACGGATGGCCGCCGGTGCTCGCGGAAATCGACGTCGACGCTGACGCGAGAACAACGAGGCCGCCGAGCATGATCGTCAAAACGAGCCCGAGCAATACGGGGTCGAAGCGCAGCGCCGATTTAAGGCGCACCGGGAACGGCATGGTGGTCGCAGCGCCGCTCACAACCTCAACCCCCGGGCCGCGTCTGCAAAGGCATCGCCACGCGCCATGTAATTGTTGAACTGATCGAGACTGGCGCATGCCGGTGCCAGCAGTACCGTATCGCCCGCTTCGGCGAACCCGGCCGCCTGCTCAACAGCGTCCTGCATGTCATTCGCAAACTGCACTGGCCGGACGGTATCCAGGGCCGCAGCGATCTGCTCGGCGTCAACACCGATCAAGACGGCGGCTCGCAGCTTACCCTCGAGCGCACTCGCCAGCTGGCTGAAATCGCCACCCTTGCCGTCACCGCCGGCGATCAGCACCAGCATGCCGTCGATGGACTGAATAGACGCGGCGGCAGCCGCGACATTGGTCGCCTTCGAATCGTTGATGAAGTCGATATCCGCGAGTCGGCGCACACGCTGCATGCGATGCGGCAGGCCCGGAAATTCGCACAGCACCTGCAGCATGGCGGACATCGGCAACTGCATCAGCTGACCGGCAGCCAGTGCGGCCAGCGCATTGAGCTGATTGTGATAGCCCACCATGGCCAGCT
Source organism: Pseudomonadota bacterium (assembly GCA_038747355.1). Taxonomy (GTDB): domain Bacteria; phylum Pseudomonadota; class Gammaproteobacteria; order Steroidobacterales; family Woeseiaceae; genus UBA1847. The sequence goes on from JBCDJX010000001.1 coordinate 44,870, forward strand.
CGTGGACATCCAGCAGCAGGACCTCGCCTTTGGCCAGGTAGATCTTGTCGTCCTCAGCGGACAGGCCGAACTGGTCTTCGGCCGGCGACTCGGCGCCAAAGCTCAACGCGGAACCGGTCGCCGCTGCTCGCGCTGCAGCGTCTTCATCCTCACGATTAAATACGCCGGCTTTCGCCTGATCGAAGATGCGATGTTTGGACTCACGGTACTCATCAAAGTCCGTGTGCCAGTCGAGATGGTCGGGTGTTACGTTCAGCAACACGGCGACGTCGGTAGGCAGGCTGGCGGTGCGCTGCAGATGAAAGCTCGACACCTCCAGGACATACCAGTCCGGCGTTTCCTGCTCGAGCAGATCGAGCGCCGGCGTACCGAGGTTGCCACCCGCCAGGACATTGAGGTCGGCCGCCTCGCACATGTGTGCAATCAGCGTGGTAACCGTGCTTTTTCCGTTGGACCCGGTGATCGCAACATACGGCGCATCCGCGGCCTCGGCGAACAACTCGATATCGGAGACGACGTCGATTCCTCGGGCGCGCGCCTTGGCGAGCAGCGGGTGTGTATCGATGATACCGGGCGAGACGATCACACGGTCGATATCGTCAACGAGATCGACGTTGCCCCTGAGCACCTCGGCGTCCGGCCAGAATTCGGCCAGCTCCTCCAGGCCCGGCGGAACCTCGCGCGTGTCGGCGAACACGGCATCGCGACCGATGCGCTTCAGGTGGCGCGCAATGGACAAACCGGTACCGCCGAGGCCGAACACGAAATCACGCCCTTTCTGTTTCTTGCTCATCGGATCTTCAGGCTCGCGAGTCCGACCAACACGAGGATGACCGTGATGATCCAGAAGCGGACGATAACCTTCGGCTCGGCCCAGCCCTTGAGCTCGAAGTGATGATGAATGGGCGCCATGCGAAAGACGCGCTTGCCGGTCAGCTTGTAGGACGCAACCTGGATCATGACCGACAGCGTCTCCATGACGAAGATACCGCCCATGATGGCGAGCACGATTTCCTGGCGGACGATCACAGCGACGACGCCGAGAGCGGCACCGAGCGCCAGTGCTCCGATGTCGCCCATGAAGACTTGCGCAGGATAGGTGTTAAACCACAGGAAGCCGAGACCGGCGCCCGCCATGGCCGCGCAGAACACGAAAATCTCACCGGTGCCTGCAACGTAGGGAATGCCGAGATACTCGGAAAAGTTAACGTTGCCGGTGACATAGGCGAACAGTCCCAGTGCGCCGCCAACGAGTACCGTGGGCATGATGGCGAGACCATCAAGACCGTCGGTCAGGTTAACTGCGTTACTGAAACCAACAATAAAAAAGTACGTCACAACGACCTGAAACATACCGAGCGGAATGGACAGATCCTTGAAGTACGGTATCAGGAGCGAACTGGATACCTTGTCATCTGCCGTCGTGACGTACAAAGCAATTGCGGCAACTATCGCCGCCGCAGACTGCCAGAAGAATTTCTGCCGGGCCGAGATCCCTTTCGGGTCCTGCAGGATGAGTTTCTTGTAATCGTCGATGTAGCCAATCGCACCGAATGACAGCGTGACGAACAGGACGACCCATACGAAGGTGTTACCGAGATCCGCCCAAAGCAACGTGCTGATCGCAATGGCCGTCAGTATCAGCGCACCGCCCATCGTGGGTGTGCCCGCTTTGGGCAAGTGCGTAATCGGTCCGTCTTCGCGGATTGGCTGACCGATCTGCTTGACGCTGAGCTTGCGAATCATTCGCGGGCCGATAACAAAGCAGATCACCAGTGCTGTTAGCGTGCCGAGAATGGCGCGCATCGTCAGGTAGTTGAAGACGTTAAAGCCGGACTCGAACTGCGACAGGTATTGCGTGAGGTACAGCAGCATCAGGCAGCCTCCTCGAGTCGCAGTTTCTCCACGATACGCTCCATGCGCATCGAGCGTGAACCCTTCACCAACACGTTGCTGTCAGCATCCAAGCGAGGACGCAGGGCGCCGACCAGGGAGTCGGGCGAGTCGTACCAGGCAGCGCCGTCACCAAACCCGTCCACGGCGAAGCGGCAAAGCTCACCGGTCGCATGCAACTCATCGACGCCGGCCCGCTTCAGTGTCTGACCAACGTCACCGTGGATTCGCGCCTCGTCGTCGCCGAGCTCGAACATGTCGCCCAACACAAAGAAGCTTTTGCCCTCGAGCACACCGAGGAAGCGCCCGGCAGCGGCTACCGACCCGGGATTCGCGTTGTAACTGTCGTCGAACAGGCGACAGCCGGACACCCCGTCAATGGCTGCGAGACGACCGCCAACATTACGAACGGCGGCGAGGCCGCTGGCGATGTCGGCGTTGCCCATGCCGGCCGCTCTTGCGACCGCCGCAGCCGCGCAGGCGTTTTGCACGTTGTGCTCGCCCGCCAGCGGCAATTCGATCCGAATCGAGCCAAGGTCGGTATGCAGGGTGAAACGACTGCCCGACAGATCACTGGACACATCCGTGGCGCGGACATCCGCGTCCTCACTCAACCCGAAGCTCACACTGTCGATGTCGTCGACCAAAGGACGCCAGTAGTCGTAGTAGGCGTCGTCGCGATTGAGTACTGCACAACGCGGTCGCGGTGTGCCCTGCAGGATTTCGCCCTTGCCTCTTGCGACGCCGTCGAGACCGCCGAAGCCTTCGAGGTGCGCAGGACCGGCGTTGCCCAACAAGACGATATCCGGCTCGACCAGCGAGACCAGGTAGGCGATTTCACCCTGCGCGTTCGCGCCCATTTCAAACACGGCGAACTCATGCTCGTCGCTGAGCCGACTCAACATCAGCGGCACGCCAAGATCGTTATTCAGGTTGCCGGCCGTGGCCAGCGTCGTGCCACGCACGGCGAGAATCGCCGCGATCATCTGTTTCAGCGTGGTCTTTCCGTTGCTACCGGTGATACCGACGGTCAGCGGCTTGAAACAACGACGCCAGGCGCGCCCGAGTCGACCCAACGCGAGTCGGGTGTCGTCCACCAGGATTTGCGGACCCGCCGTGTCGATAACCCGCTCAACCACGGCGGCAGCGGCTCCCTGGTCAAACGCAGTAACCACGTAATCGTGGCCGTCAAAATTCGGACCTCGCAGCGCAAAAAACAGGTTACCTGTCTGGAGGCTGCGAGTATCGATACTGACACCGTCACCGATGACGGCGGCACCGTGCAGTGTTCCGCCCATCCAGTCAGCGGCCTGTTTGATCGAAAGACTCAATGCTCTGCCCTCCGATCGAAAATCGCCTGGGCAACCTCGACGTCCGAAAACGGCAGCCGTTCGTCTCCGATCAGCTGCACACGCTCATGGCCTTTGCCTGCAATCAGCACAAGGTCGTTTGCTGCCGCATGGTTGATCGCCCAGCCGATAGCGGCAGCGCGATCTTCGATCAGAATCGCATCGTCGACACGGGCAAGACCGGCCGCTACCTCCGCGATGATGGCGGACGGCGATTCTCTGCGCGGGTTGTCACTCGTCACGACGAGACGATCCGCCAGCCGTTCTGCGGCCGACGCCATCAGAGCACGCTTGCCGCGATCACGATCGCCACCACAGCCGAACACACACCACAGTTCACCACTGCAGTTCGGTCGCAATGCGGCCAGTGCGGCTTGCAACGCATCGGGCGTGTGCGCGTAGTCGACAACAACCGCCGGCGCACCGGCGCCCACGGCCTGCAGGCGTCCGGGCGGCGCCTGGATCCGCTCCAGGACGCCGGACGCTTCTGATGCCTCAATGCCGAGCACCAGCAGGCTGGCCAGCACCACGGCCGCGTTTTCAACATTAAAACTGCCGTACAGCGGTAGCCTCACAGCGCCGTTGCCCCACTCGCTGTCGAAGGCGAGACGAAAGCCATCTGAGCGCGGCTCCGCGCTGCGAATCACGACACTGGCGTCCGCATCCGGCACCATGGACACGGTCACCACGGGACCCTCGCAGGCCGCGGCGATGCGTCGGCCGGCGTCGCTGTCGATGTTGATGACGCGATGCTCCGGCGCATGCTCGGTGAACAGGCGTCGCTTGGCGAATTCGTAGTCCGCCATGTCGCTGTGATAGTCAAGATGGTCGCGACTGAGGTTGGTGAACACCGCAAGCTTGAAGCGCACGCCGTCCACGCGCCGCTGGTCGAGTGCGTGCGATGACACCTCCATGGCCAGGTCACCGGCACCGGCGTCTGCAAGTTCGCGGATTCTGCGGTGCATTTCGACAACGTCCGGCGTGGTCATGCCGTCAGCGTCGTCGATTTCCTCGATGCCGTAGCCCAGCGTGCCCGAGTAGGCCGCCTTGCGACCGAGTAACTGCAGGCATTCACCAAGCAGCCACGCAACGGTGGTCTTTCCGTTTGTCCCGGTGACACCGATGACACGCAGCTGCGACGACGGCTGGCCGTGGAAGCGATCGGCGAGTTCGCCAAGGCGGTCCGACAGCCCGCTTTCCGCCACCAGCGGCACCGGCAGGTTCGGCAGCGGCGATGGCGCGCCCTGCGGGTCAAAAACAATCGCGCTGCAGCCAGCCGACAGCGCATCGCGGGCAAACGCCAGGCCGTGCGACGACCGTCCAGCCACCGCGAGGAATACGTCGCCGCGGGCCAGCGTTCTCGAGTTCATCGACAGTCCCGGCACCGGCATGTGCACGACGTCGCTGCGGCCAAGCAGTTCGGCCAGCGTCATCATGGAAAGTGTTTCGGCAGCCACGCTCATCGCCCCTCCGCCACCGCGCCGGCGCTGAGAATCGGTGCTGCATCCGGCGGAACCGCGAGCAGCCTGAGCGCTTCGGACATGACTTTGGCGAAAACCGGCGCGGCCACTTCGCCGCCGTGGTTTTCTTCCAGCCCGGGCTCATCCACAACCACGACAACGACAAGTCGCGGGTCGGTGGCCGGCGCAAGCCCCGCGAAGATCGCGACGGTCTTGTCTTCTTCGTAGCCTTGTTTTCCGGATTTTCTGGCGGTACCGGTTTTGCCGGCGACGCGGTAGCCATCGACCTGAGCCAGCTTGCCGGTCGCCTCGGGTTTTACGGCTTCTTCGAGCATGCCCAGGACTGCGTGCGCCGTGCTCGCCTGGACAACCCGTCGACCCGCCGGCACTTCGTCGACAGCCATCAGCGTTGCAGGAACCATGACGCCTTTATTGCCGAGCGCCGCGTACGCCTGTGCCAGTTGCAGCGTGGTCACCGACAAGCCGTAGCCGTACGACATCGTCGCGTGTGTGATCGTAGGCCATTCCTGGTACGCCGGCAGGCGGCCGCTCTGCTCACCCGGAAAGCTGATGCCGGTAATCTGGCCGAAGCCGAATTGCGTCAGCGTGGTCCACATGTGCTCCGGGGTCAGCGTCAGCGCGATTTTTGTCATGCCGACGTTACTCGAACGCTGAAGAATGGTTGTGAAATCGATCCTGCCGAGGTTGCTCGGGTCCTCGATCGAATTCCGCCCGATTTTGAGATAGCCCGGCGAGGTATCGACCACGTGGCTGCTTGTGTAGTCGCCGCTTTCCAGCGCCGACGCGATGACAAAAGGCTTGATGCTCGAGCCGGGCTCAAAAATATCGACGATGCCGCGATTGCGCATACCGCCCGGGTTGTAGATGGACCGATCGTTCGGGTTGTGGCCGGGCTGGTTGACCATGGCAAGCACTTCACCCGTTTCAACATCCAGGACGACGACAGACCCGGTCTTGGCCCGGTTTTCGATGACTGCGTTTTTGAGGGCGAGGTAGGCAAAGTACTGGATGCGAAGATCGATGCTGGTACGCAGGTTTCGACCATTGCGTGCCGGACGGATACTTTCGACGTCTTCAACCGCACGACCGTGCATGTCTCGCAGCACCCGTTTCGCGCCCGGCTTGCCTGCCAGCCAGACGTCGAAGAAGTCCTCCAGTCCTTCGATGCCGACATCGTCAATATCGGTCAAACCGATCACCTGCCCCACCACTTCACCCGCCGGGTAATAGCGACGGTACTCGCGCTGCGTGTTCACACCCGGCAGACCCATCGCCATGACGCGGCTTGCCCGCTCCGGCGTCAGGTGGCGCCGCAGGTAGAGAAACTGTTTTTCGTTGTTGGCTGCCAGCTTGCGAACCAGTGCTTCTTCATCCAGGCCAAGCTGGCGAGCGAGACGACCGATCTGGTCGACCGCTTTGAGTAGTTTTGCCGGCTCCGCCCAGATGCTGTCGACCGGTGAACTCACCGCCAACGGCTCCCCGTGTCGATCCGTGATCGGGCCGCGGTTGGCCGTGATGGTCTCCGTGCGCAGGTGGCGGCTGTCCGCCTGCGCGTTGAGGAAATCTTTCTGCTGCACCTGCAGCATGAACGAGCGCCCTAGCAGACTCGCGCCGCCGATCAGCAACAGACACAGCACAACGCCGCTCCTCAGCCGGAAGCTGCCTGTGATTTGCTGCTTGGTACGCGCGCCTCGACTCATTCTGTCTCGATCACCGTGATATCCCGGGTTTCAGGTCGCTCCAGCGACAACTCGTCGCGGGCGAATTCTTCAATTTCCGACAGCGCCGCTCGCGCGCTCTGCTCGAGCTGCAGCTGGCCGTACTCAATTTTTAGATCGTCGCTCTCGGTGCTTAGCGCCTCGAGCTCGACGAACAACTCACGCGACTGGTGACGCGTGTAGACCAGCGCCAGCGCACTGATGACACAGACAAACGCCAGCACCAGGGTCAGCAAAGCCGGGCGGCCGTTCATGCCGCCCTCTCCGCGATTCGCAGGCGCGCACTGCGTGCACGCACGTTGCTGTTAATTTCCTCGTCGGTCGCCGTAACCGGCTTGGCAACCAGCGACAGCGGCGGGCGGAATTCGGCAGGAATGTTTGGCATCCCCCGGTATTGCTCCGGCTCCCGCGACTGGTCACGCATGAAGCGTTTGACGATGCGGTCTTCCAGCGAGTGAAAGGTGATCACACACAGCCGACCACCGGGGGCAAGTACCTTCAGCGCCTGCTCGAGACCTTGTTCAAGCTGTCGGAGCTCGTCGTTAATAAAGATGCGTATCGCCTGGAAGGTCTGGGTCGCCGGGTGCTTTCTCGAGCCGTGCTTTGGCGCAGCCTGTTCAACGACATCCGCCAGCTGCAGCGTTGTTTCGAGGGGAGCGCGATCGCGCGCCGCGACGATTGCCCTCGCAATTCGCGCAGCGGATTTTTCTTCGCCGTAGGTTCGTAAGACCCGTCTCAATTCCTTTTCTTCCACTCCATCCAGCCAGCCGGCGGCGCTGGTCCCTGTTCCCGGATCCATTCGCATGTCCAGAGGCCCGTCACGGAGGAAACTGAATCCTCGCTCGGCTTCGTCGAGCTGAGGGGACGAGACTCCGAGGTCCATGAGTAGTCCGTCGACACGTCCAACCAGTCCTCTCGCTCCAAGGAAAGCTTCAAGTTCCGCATAGTTACCCCTGATAATGTCGAAACGCGCGTCGCGCTCTAGCTCATCGCTCACCGACTCAATAGCTGCCGGATCCTGGTCTATCGCGATCAGCCGCCCACCCTCGCCCAGGCAGTGCATGATCGCTTTGCTGTGCCCGCCACGACCAAAGGTCGCATCGAGGTAACAGCCGCTCTTTTTGATATCCAACCCTTCTAATACCGGCTGAAGCAAAACCGGAACGTGCGCCCCGGTTGTCATGGCCGGTCACCGTCAGAACGACAGAGACTCGAGTTCGGCGGGAAGATCGACGTCTTCCTCCTCACCGAGCCAGGCATCCCGCTTTTCCGTCCAGCGTTCTTCATCCCAAAGTTCGAACTTGTTTCCCTGTCCAATCAGGATTGCCTGCTTTGACAACCCCGCGAAATCCCTGAGCTCGCGCGACACCAGGATGCGCCCGCTGGCATCCAGTTCGACCTCGGTCGCATAACCCACCATAATTCGCTGTAAGCGACGCGCGACCGGGTTCATGCTCGGTAGACGAACGAGTTTTCTTTCGAGTTCTTCCCAGTCGGGCAGCGGATAAATAAGGAGGCAGTAGTCCTTGTCGACGGTGACAACAATCTGGCCATCACAACGGGCCGCGAGCCGCTCCCGATACCGGGTCGGCACGGCCATACGCCCTTTGGCGTCCAGCGTGACTTTGGTTGCACCTCGAAACACGACCACACGGGCTGGTCCGATCTCGCCGGTTCGGCGTGATTATCGGGCCGATTACCCATTTCCTCCCACTTTTTACCACTTTTCAACACTATAGGATCGCCCTGTTGGAGCGTCAACAGACGCTCTTCCATTTATGTTGTTGTACAGGGACTTAGAGGCGCTTCGATGGTCGAAATCGGGCAAAAAATGGCAGTCGCTGAGCAGCTAAATCAATAGCTTGCGAGCACTTCTTTCGAGATAACCTTAATTTTTGGCGAAATCTCGCTTCAACCGGCCGTTTTTGCGCTGTGGCGGGCGAAAACCTGCGCAGCTGCGCATCAGGGCGCTCGGGCCAATGCAAGTATCTGATTTAATTGATTTTTAGGCAGGAAGGTCCGGAGAAAGTCGGAGCCGGCCGTAAGCCGGGTTCTGTCGTGGGCAATCATTCATCTGGGACGGCCGTCGCCGGCCGCCTCAAGCAACCTACCCGGAAGCCCGCTCGGAACCGGCGGTACAGGTTGCCCTGCTTGCTTCCCTATTTGGTCTTGCTCCGGGCGGGGTTTACCGTGCCGCGGCCTGTTACCAGTCGCGCGGTGCGCTCTTACCGCACCTTTTCACCCTTACCAGGGCGAACCCTGGCGGTATCTTTTCTGTGGCACTTTCCATGGGCTCGCGCCCTCCAGGCGTTACCTGGCGCCCTGTCCGAAGGAGCCCGGACTTTCCTCCACCAGGGAAACCCCTGGCAGCGACTGCCTGGCCGACTCCGACGTTCTCCGGACTGCGGATTGTCTCACGTTTGCGAAAGCTGTGTGAGTTCCAGCAGCCTCGCGTACAGGGCATTGCGGCGCTCGCCGGTGACGTCCGCGGCCACTTTGGCGACGTCCCTGGCCGGTAATTTGTCTGCCAGCGCCAGCAACAGGCGATCGCTGTCGATGTTGGTGTCCGAGGCGCCAGCTGACCCTTCCACGACGACGACAAACTCGCCGCGCTGATCGATGTCGCCGGCGACCAGCGCCTGATGCAAGTCGCCCAGTGTCGCTCGTTCGATTTGCTCGTGCAGTTTGGTCAGTTCACGAGCGATGCAGGCACATCGCCCGGCACCGAAGGCCTCAACCATGTCGCCCACGCTGTCATTGATGCGATGCCGCGATTCAAAAAACACCAGTGTGCGGCTTTCGCTGACCAGCGCGGCCAGCTGCTGGCGACGAGCCGTGGATTTATTCGGCAGGAATCCCTCGAACGCAAAGCGATCACTGGGCAGGCCGGCCGCCGACATCGCCGCGACCGCAGCCGATGGGCCGGGCAACGGCGAGACCGGGATTCCGCGCTCGTGCGCGCCGTCGACGAGTCGGTAGCCGGGATCGCTGACCAGCGGTGTGCCGGCATCACTGACCAGCGCAATGTTCTCGCCAGCCTCCAGTCGATTGAGCAGCGTTTCGGCCGCCTCGCCTTCGTTATGATCGTGCAGCGCGAAAAGGGGTTTTCTTAGCATTAAGTGAGATAGCAATCCGCCGGTGTGCCGCGTATCCTCAGCCGCGATGAGGTCAACCTGCGCCAGCACCTCTGCCGCCCGTGTCGACAGGTCGGCGAGATTGCCGATCGGTGTGGCAACGACGAATAAAGTGCCGCTCATCCATTCTCTTCGCGAAGACTTGTGACCCGCATTATGAAGACAGTCATGCATCCTGCACAGCCCGCAACCCTGCTGCTCCTGCTTGCCCTGTTGCTGGCTGGCTGCGCCGGCACCAGCGGCGGTGGCTTTGGCGGATCGCAAGCGGAGAATCGCGCTCTGCGTGAGGCTCGTGCCGGCAATTTCGCCGATGCTGCCTCCGCCTACATTGGCCTGGCCGCCGAGGCGGAAGGTATCGAGAGAGATCGATTGACCCTGCTCGCGGTGGAACAATGGCTGCGCGCCGGCGATCGTGCGCGGGCGAGCAATGCCATGAGGGCCGTGCCGGTCGCCCCAAGCGCGACTCTCGATGTGCTGTGGACGGTTAACTCGGCGTCTCTGCTGCTGGCTGATGACCGTGTCGACGACGCGATCGCACTGCTTGAGCCGTTGAGTCGGACGCCGCTGTCGCAGGCGGACCGATCCCGGGTGGACGCCGCACGCGCCGACGCGTGGATCGCCAAGGAAGAGCCCGAGCGCGCCGTGCAGCTCATGGCGCAGCGCGAGACGTGGCTCGACAGCGGCGACGAAATTCTGAACAACCGCCGCCGACTCTGGGAAGGGCTGAAGACCACGCACCCCATCGTGCTGCGCGAAGCTGCGGGTGTGACGACGGACACCGACGTACAGGGCTGGCTGTCACTCGCGTCGTTGGCGCGCACGACCGGTGAACAGGGCGTGGGCTGGAGCAACGGGCTGGTGCGCTGGCGTGATCAGTACCCGAATCACCCGGCGATCGAAATCATCAGCGGCCTGCAGGTCGCGGATGATGTGCTACTGGAATACCCGAGGCGCATCGCTTTGCTGCTGCCGCTGTCGGGGCGCACGGCAAGTGCCGGACTCGCGATCCAGAACGGCTTCATGGGCGCCTACTTTGCGACGGCTGGAGGTCTGGACGACCGGCAGACCGTACGCGTCTACGATGTCGAATCCGAAGGCGGCGCAATCGCGGCCTACGAAGCGGCGGTTGCTGACGGTGCCGAATTCGTCGTCGGTCCGCTGCGTCGCTCGTACGTTTCTGAGCTGGCCAACGGCGTTTTGCTGCCGGTGCCTGTCCTGGCATTGAACCGGCTCTCGGAGGAGACCATGGCACCGCCGGGGCTGTTCCAGTTCCCGCTGTCTCCGGAAGACGAGGCGGTCTCTGCGGCCGAACGTGCGATCGCCGAAGGCCATACACGGGCGCTGGCCCTGGTGCCGAACAGCAGCTGGGGTCGTCGCGTGCTCTCAGCGTTTGTGCAGCACTTCGAGTCGCTCGGTGGCACCGTGCTCGACTACCGTCAGTACACGACCGGCAACCCGGATTACTCGGGTGCGATCGAAGACCTGATGGCGCTGTCGGGCAGCGTACGCCGCTACACACGGATGCGCGCGATCGTTGGCGGTCCACTGCAGTTCGATCCACGTCGTCGCGAAGACGCCGAATTCATCTTTCTCGGCGCCGATGCAGACAACGGTCGCCTCCTGAAATCGCAGCTCAAGTTCCACTACTCCGGCGACCTGCCGGTGTACGCCACGTCGTCGGTCAACAGTCTGGACGGCCGTTCGAATTCCGACTTGAACGGCATCGGTTTCGCGGACGCACCGTGGGTGGTGCAACCGCAGGGCTGGATTGAATACCTGCCGGAACTGTTCAATGACTACTGGCCGGAGCAACGTCGCCTGTCGCGACTGCACGCCATGGGCTACGACGCGTATCAGTTGGTCGCACCGCTGCACGCAAGCCGCGACGGTCGCATGTCGCCGCTGGACGGAGCGACCGGTGTGATCAATCTGGACGCAGACGGACGCCTGGTTCGATCCCTCGCCTGGGCCGAGTTCGTTGATGGAGAAGTCGTACCGAAACCGCTGGACGGAGTCGACGAACCGCCATCCAACGATGTTATCGACGTGGAAGATAACCAACAGCCCACGTGGCCACTGCGCGAACTCTAGGGGCACGCAGCGAACAGCTGGCGCGACGTTACCTTCAGCGACACGGACTTCAAATTGTCGCGACGAATTTCAACAGCCGCTTTGGCGAAATCGACATTATCGCAACCGACAGCGAATGCCTCGTTTTTGTTGAAGTGCGCTATCGGTCACGCAACCCCATAAGCCGCGCGGCGCACACCGTCGATGCCCGCAAACAGCGAAGGCTGACGTTGGCGGCGCACAGTTACCTGGCACGCCATCCCCGGTTCGCCGCCTCAACCTGCCGCTTTGATATTGTCGGTATCGACGATGACAACATCAGCTGGCTGAAGGACGCGTTCCGGCCCGCATGAACTGGTAGAATTCGCAGCCACACTATTCGGAAAGCACCATGGACACCATCGCCCGAGTTCGCGGCCATTTTGCCGAGAGTATCGAGACCAAGCAGGCCGCCGCAGAGGCGATCAGCGAGGTTATCGCCGAAGCAGGCGCCCTGATGAGCGACTGCCTGGCGTCGGAAGGAAAAATTCTCTCTTGCGGCAACGGCGGCTCGGCGGCCGATTCGCAACACTTCTCTTCCGAGCTCTTGAATCGCTTCGAGATGGAACGCCCCGCCCTGCCGGCGATGGCCCTGACCACCGACAGCAGCACGCTGACCTCGATCAGTAACGACTATGCCTACGAAGAAATCTTCAGCAAGCAGGTTCGCGCACTGGGCAGGCCCGGCGATGTGCTGCTGGCGATTTCAACCAGCGGAAACTCAGCCAACGTGATCCGCGCGATCCAGGCGGCGCACGATCGCTCGATGTCGGTTGTCGCATTGACCGGACGCGATGGCGGCGACATGGCGGGTCTTTACCAGGGATCGGATGTTGAGATCCGTGTTCCGGCGAGCCGTACGGCGCGTATCCAGGAAGTTCACCTCGTCGCCATCCATTGTCTGTGTGACATTATCGATCAGACCCTGATCGGCCAGGGATAGCCTCGCCCGTCACATCCGGACGGTCTACACGGACGGGCTCAACGCAGCCTGTTGTCCGTGCGCTTTCCCCCAACGCGTAATGGCCGTGGACACAACGATGGTCTCACTGTTGATGTTGGATCCGGGAACAGCCGACGGCGCAGCCTGGTGTCCGACGGCGGTGTCAACGGTGCCGTCGGTAAGAACTCAGTCGGTCGTTATTTGACCACGCGCAAATGCGGTCGGCTTGGACGTTTGACAGACGCCATTTGATCCTGATCGGCGTCCGGGTTACTGGCGTCTTGCGAGAAGATCATGCCCTGTCCGGTTTCTCTGGCGTAAATGCCGAGAACGGAACGGGTGGGCACCCAGACGTCAAACGGGACGCCGCCGAATCGAGCTCGGAAGCTGATGGAATCGTTGACCATCTTCAGGTTATGCGCCGCTGAATCCGAGATATTCAGGATGATGCGGCCACCCTTGACGTGCTCCGGCGGAACGAGAACGCCGTCGACCGATGCGTCTACCACGATGTGCGGGGTATGCCCGTTGTCTGCCATCCATTCGTGCATGGCACGGATCAGGTAGGGTCGCTTGGATCGGCTTCTTTGCGTCACTTATTCGGGTTCCAGTCGAGCTTCAGGGCGTAGCTTAACACCTTGCGCTGGCGATGCCGCGAACATGACATAACGCGGCACCTCAGGATTTGGGCGAAAAAATCTTGGACTTTTTCGACCAGATTTAGATTCTCATCTCCTGCTCCAGCTCGGTCAGACTTTGCTGGAATGAGCGTCTTGAGAACACGCGTTGCATGTAGGCTTCGATGGGTTCGGCCTCACTGCCGAGCTCGATACCGTAGACCGGCAGGCGCCAAAGAATGGGAGCAATGCTGCAATCCACGAGCGAAAACTCCTCGCTCAGGAAAAACGGACGGGCGCCAAACAGCTCCACACTTTGCAGGATGCTTTCTCGGAGCAACTTGCGCGACTTGGTGCTCAGGCGTCCGTCATTCTGGTCGGCTTCCTCGGCCAGCGAATACCAGTCCGTCTCAATGCGGAACAAAGCGAGTCGGAACTGCGCGCGCGTCACCGGATCGACCGGCATCAACGGCGGATGCGGGAAGCGCTCGTCGAGGTACTCGATGATGACCCGCGAGTCGTACAGGGTGAGGTCCCGGTCAACCAGGGTCGGTACCGTGTGGTACGGGTTCAGATCCATCAGGTCTTCCGGCAGGTCGTTGCCGATGACGTTGGAGATCTCGATGTTGATGTTCTTCTCAGCCAGCACGAGGCGTGTGCGGTGGCTGTGGATGTCAGTGGGACGCGAAAAAAGCGTCATCACGGAGCGTCGATTGGCTATAACGGCCATGTTATCCCCCGGGGGCGTTCTGTAGTTATTCTGGGCTCGCTGGAAATACAGCTGCGCGGGCTTACTCGCCCGCGCGCCGCTGCATCATATCACTTGACGTCTTTCCAGATTTCTTTCTTCAGCAGGTAGGCCAGAATCAGGAAAACCAGGAGGAAAATCATGACCCAGACGCCGATGACTTCCCTTTCGGAGCGAATGGGCTCCGCGATGTAGGCAAGGAAGTTAACGGTGTCGCGGACGAACTCGTCGTATTCCTCGGGCGTCAGCTTGCCCGGGACAACCTGCTCGAAGCCCGTGAACTCCCGTGTCGTGGAGCCGTCTTCATTCTGCACTTCCTCGAAATTCGCCTTATTGAAGCCCTGCAGCTCCCACAACACATGCGGCATCGCCGTCATGACCAGCTCGGTGTTGTTGACGCCGTTGGGCTGGTCCGGGTCGATGTAGTAGCTGCGCAGGAACGCGTAGATGTAGTCAGCGCTTTTCGCGCGCGCCGTCAATGACAGGTCCGGCGGTGCCTTGCCGAACCAGCGTGCGGCACCTTCGTACGGCATCGAAACCTGGATCGTCTCGAACGGCTTCTCCGCGTTGAACATCAGGTTCTCAATGAGCAGTTCGTCGGAAATACCGAGGTGTTTGCCGATCGTGGAGTAGCGTACGTACTTCGCCGAGTGACAACCGGAACAGTAGTTCATGAAATTCGCGGCACCGCGTTGCAGTGACGGAATGTTGTCGGGCTGAATGCCGGACGGCTCGTATTTCTTGCCGCCACCCGCCGCCAGCGCAGCCGAACTCAGCGCCAGAAGCACCGTTGCGAGCGACAGCCACTTCATCGTTTTAGGCATTGTAAACCACCCTGTCAGGAACCGGCTTTGTCTTGTCGATGGACGTGTAATACGGCATCAACAGGAAGTAAGCGAAGTACAGAATCGTGAAGAACTGCGTCATCCTGACGTAGATTCCTTCAGCCGGCTGCAGACCCAGCCAGCCGAGTATGACGAAGCTGATGACAAACAGTGTCAGCGCGGTCTTGTACATCCAGCCGCGATAGCGGATCGACTTGACACGTGAGCGATCAAGCCACGGCAGGAACAGCGGAACAACGACCGCTGCACCCATCAGCAGCACGCCACCGAGCTTTGACGGCACCGCACGCAGAATCGCGTAGAAGGGCGTGAAGTACCAGACCGGCGCGATGTGCTCCGGCGTCGCACTCGGGTTCGCCGGCTCAAAGTTCGCGTGCTCCAGGAAGTAACCGCCCATCTCCGGTGCAAAGAACACCACCGCAGAGAAGATCATCAGGAAGATCGTGATGGCAACGAGGTCTTTACTGGTGTGGTAGGGGTGGAACGCAACGCCGTCGAGCGGCTTGCCGTTCTCGTCTTTCTTTTCCTTGATCTCGATGCCGTCCGGGTTGTTCGAACCCACCTCATGCAGCGCCACGATATGGACGAAAATGAGACCGATCAGCAGCAGCGGCAACAGGATGACGTGCAGGGCGAAGAACCGGTTCAGCGTGATGTCCGAGATGTTGTAGTCACCACGAATGATCTCGACCAGCGCGTCGCCGACCCAGGGGATGGCGCCGAACAGCGAGATAATCACCTGCGCGCCCCAGTAGGACATCTGGCCCCATGGCAGCAGGTAGCCGGCGAACGCTTCGGCCATCAGCACGATGAAAATCAGCATCCCGATGATCCAGATCAGCTCTCGCGGCTTCTTGTAGGAACCGTAGAGCATCGCCCGGAACATGTGCAGATAAACGACCACGAAGAAGAACGAGGCTCCGGTCGAATGCATGTAGCGGATCAGCCAGCCCCATTCGACGTCGCGCATAATGTACTCAACCGACGCAAAGGCCTCGGCGGATGACGGCTTGTAGTTCATCGTCAGGAAGATGCCGGTCAGGAGCTGAATGAACAGCACCACGAATGCCAGCACACCGAACACGTACCAGATGTTGAAGTTTTTCGACGCGTAGTAGTCGGTAATGTGGTACCGAAGGGTTTCCATCAGCGGGAAACGATCGTCAATCCATTTGATCACGCCGCCGGTCTGCTGACCGACTTCCGCTTCTGCTTTCGCCATTACGCTGCTCCTGTGTCCTGACCGATTATGATCAGGTCGTCACGGACGAATCGATGAGGGGGGACCTTGAGGTTGGCCTGCGCGGGCACACCCGCGAAAACGCGTCCGGCAAGATCGAACTTCGATCCGTGGCACGGGCAGAAAAAGCCGCCGTACCAGTCTTCGGCCGGGCGCACCGGGAAATCGGTGATCGGTGCACAGCCGAGATGCGTACAGACGCCTTCGATAACCAGGTATTCGCTGCGTACCGAACGCGTCTCGTTAACGGCGTAGTCCGGCTGCTGGTCGGCAACCTCGGAATTCGGATCACGAAGATTCGGCACATTGTCAGCGAGACGAGCCAGCATCTCTTCAGAGCGGCGCAAAACGAACACGACCTTGCCGCGCCAGATCACGCGCAGCATTTCGCCCGGCTGCATGGCGCCAACCGGCACTTCGACCGGTGCACCGGCCGCCTGCGCACGCATGCTGGGCTTCAGCGACGAGATAAAAGGCACGGTGAACATCGCCACACCGGCCACGCCGGTGACGGTTGTCGCCACGCTCAAAAAATGCCGACGGTTGTTATCAACGTTATCAGCAGCGGTATCGGTCATCGGTAACTCCTACGCACCGTGTTTTCGTGTGTCTCTGACGTGCAGATATGGAAGATGCTGGCGGTGCCCAACGGGACTCGTACACCACCGCGGTGCCGGTCCAGGTTGGACGCTCAGGCTTCGTAAGTCCCGTTGCCAGCTGAAAAAATATAAATTTGCAGCGGTCCCGGTTTGTCGTCAGGATTGATGACTCTGACCGGCGTCCCAAACCGCGCGTAGTATACACTCGCGCGAAAAGTGTTGGCCAGATAGACAGCAGTATTCATAACAACTTGAAACAGTTATAGACCTTGGCCGGTATCAAGTCCGCAGTCCTTTTTCTCCTCCAGTCGGTGGTTGTCGGCCTCGCTGCCGCTTTCCTCGTCGTGCTGTTGCGCCCGGACCTGCTCTCCGTTGTCAACGGCGGTGCCGGGTCGCCAAGGTCCAGCTACGCCGATGCCGTTGAGAAAAGTGCGCCCGCCGTCGCCAATGTGTACACGGAACGCCTGGTTGAACAACTGGCCGGAGACGGATCGCAGCCGAATTTCCTGGTCAATACCGGGTTGGCATCGGCCGTTATCGTCGATCCTGAAGGCTATCTTGTAACGAATTATCACGTGATTGCCGAAGCTGAGAGTGTTCGCATCCAGCTTAGCGACGGACGTGTTGCCATCCCGACGACCGTCGGTGTTGATCCGGAAACGGATATCGCGGTGCTCAAAGTCGAACTCGACGATTTGCCGGCCATCGCGATGGGGTCGTCCAGGGATCTGCGGATCGGCGATGTCGTGCTGGCGATCGGGAATCCATACGGGCTGAGCAAATCGGTCACGCAGGGCATCGTCAGCGCCACGGGTCGTGGCCTGCTGAACCTCGCCACTTTCGAAAACTTCATCCAGACCGATGCAGCCATCAACACCGGTAATTCCGGAGGCGCGCTGGTGAATACGCGCGGTGAACTGGTCGGCCTGAACACCGCCGTCCTCGTCCAGGACACCAGCACGGAAGGCATCAGTTTTGCGATCCCGGTCGACCTGGTCCGGGGCGTTGTCGACGAAATCCGTCGCAACGGCCGGGTTGTGCGCGGCTGGATGGGACTCGAGCCCAGCAACCTGACCCGGGCCGAACGCGATCTGCTCGGACTCGAAAGCAACCGCGGCATCATGCTGGTGGAAGTGTATGAAGGCGGTCCCGCGGACCGCGCCAACCTGCGTCCGGGCGACGTCATTCTGTCGATCAACAATCGGCCGATTCAGTCGCGACGCCAGGCCCAGCTCATCGTCGGCGGGACGCAACCCGGTGACGAGGTCGACCTCGTCGTCTGGCGAGACGGCCGGGAGTACCAGACGCGGGTGACGGCCGGAGACCGGCCCGAAGAGGTCCCCAACCCCTGATCAACCGTCTTCGGCGGGCGGCGGGTTAGCTGACGCGACCGATCGTCGCTCCGACACCGCGAAACTTTTCCTCGATCCGCTCGTAGCCACGATCCACGTGGTAGATACGATCCACGAGGGTTTCGCCGTCGGCCGCCATCGCCGCGAGTACGAGACTGGCGGACGCCCGCAGGTCGGTCGCCATCACCGGCGCCGCCGACAGGGAATCCACACCGCGAATAATCGCCGTGTTGCCCTGCAGCTGGATGTCAGCACCCATACGCTGCAGTTCGAGGACGTGCTGGAAACGGTTTTCGAACACCGTTTCGGTGATCGTACCGACGCCCTCAGCCACCGCGTTCAAGGCGCAGAACTGCGCCTGCATGTCGGTGGGGAAAGCCGGGTATGGCGCTGTCGTGATGTCGACGGCCGCGGCACGCCGGCCGCGCATGTCGAGCTCGATCCAGTCTACCCCGGTCTCTACGGTCGCACCGGCTTCCGCGAGTTTGATCAGGACCGCCTCAAGCGTATCCGGACGAGTACCCGTGGTGCGAATCCGGCCGCCGGTCATCGCGGCACCGACCAGGTAGGTCCCGGTCTCAATTCGGTCGGGCAGAACCCGGTGAGAACCGCCGCCGAGCCGTTCGACGCCCTCGACGGTAATCGTGCTGCTGCCGGCACCGTCGATCTTCGCACCCATGGAGATCAGGAACTCGGCAAGATCGATCACCTCCGGTTCCCGGGCGGCGTTTTCCAGCACGCTGACGCCCTCCGCCAGCACCGCCGCCATGAGGAGGTTCTCGGTGCCGGTGACGGTCACCGTGTCGAAAACAATATGCGCGCCGCGAAGCCGGTCCGCGCGTGCCTTGATAAAGCCGTTTTCGACCGTGACGTCGGCGCCCATCGCCTGCAAGCCGGCAACGTGCAGGTTGACCGGCCGCGCGCCGATGGCGCAGCCGCCCGGCAAGGACACATCGGCCTCGCCAAATCGTGCGACCAGCGGCCCCAGCACCAGAATCGATGCGCGCATGGTTTTCACGAGCTCGTACGGTGCGACGTGGTTGTCGATGTTGGTGGCATCAACCTCGACGCGGAGCTTGTCGTCGATCGTCACAACCGCACCCAGCGTCTGCAACAGAGCGATGGTCGTGGCAACGTCTTTCAGTTGCGGCACGTTGCTGAGGGTAACCGGCTCTGTCGCCAGCAGTGTGGAGGCCAGAATCGGCAGCGCGGCATTCTTGGCACCGGAGATCTCGACGGTGCCCGAGAGCGTCGTGTCCCCTTTTATGAGCAGCTTGTCCAAGTCGGGGCTATCCAGCCTCGGCGGGCGTCATCGCCTTGATGGACAGGGCGTGAATCTCGCCGCCCATGAGACTGCCGAGCGTCGCGTAGACCATCTGGTGACGCGCCAACGGCCGTTTTCCCTCGAATTCGGCACTCACGACGATCGCTTCGAAGTGCGTGTTGTCGTCGCTCATGACGCGCACGTCGGCGCCGTCCAGGCCGTCGCGAATGAGTTTTTCTATGTTTTCCGGCTGCATGTGTCGTCCGTCGGGGAAATCAGGCGCGCGAAGTGTACCCCCAAATTGGGGGGGCTTCACTCGCTCCGGTTCGTGTATCATACGCGCCCCCGCCGCCGAGCAGGCCCTGTGGCACCCGCCTCGAGCCTCAATGCGGCAGCTTTTTGCGCGCAGGATGCTGTTTAGCTCATTCGAAATCATCGCCGGCCTGGTCATGCTCATCTGGGGAGCCGACCGCTTCGTGCACGGGGCTTCCGCCGCGGCGAGAAACTTTGGCGTGGCACCGTTGCTGATCGGTCTGACCATCGTCGCCTTCGCGACCTCGGCCCCGGAGATCCTTGTATCCGCTGTTGCAGCGGGACGCGGTCAAGGCGGCCTCGCGCTCGGCAACGCTATCGGTTCCAACATATGTAACATCGGCCTGGTGCTGGGCGCCGTCGCGCTGGTGCGCTCGATCGAGCTGCGCTCCGCGACGCTGCGACGCGAGATGTCCGCCCTGCTCGCGGTCTCGCTGCTCACGGTTTCCCTGTTTCTCGACTCCTACCTGTCGCGCGTCGACGGGCTGGTCATGCTGACCGGACTGGTCATCGTGATGATCTGGCTCGCGAAGCTCGGGCTCAAGTCCGCGGCGAACGATCCGCTGAAAGACGATTACGAGGCCGAGATCCCGCTGAACGTCAGTACCAACATGGCGGTGTTCTGGTTCCTGGTCGGTCTCGCAACGCTGCTCGTTGGCGCCGAGCTGCTCGTCGACGGCGCAATTGCCGTGGCCACCGAGTTCGGCATCAGTGAAGTCGTCATCGGCATCACGCTGGTAGCCCTTGGCACCAGCCTGCCGGAGCTCGCGGTGTCGCTGATCAGCGCGATGAAGAAGGAATTCGGGCTTGCCATCGGCAACATCGTCGGCTCCAACATCTTCAACCTGCTCGCCGTCATCGGTGTCGCGGCGGCTATTGATCCGCACAACCTCGCGCCGTCGGTTCTGTCCCTGCATGTGTTTGTCATGGTGGCATTCACGCTGGTTTTGTTCGCGATGACCTACGACTACGACGGCAAATCCGAGTTATCCCGCGTCGAAGGCGGCGCCCTGTTCAGCGCCTATGTCGCGTACTTTGGCTACGTCGCGGTGACAAACGTATAATTCCGGCTTTGGCCCGAGAGTCCACCCGTTGCAAAACAAGCTCGACGATGAGGAACTGAAGCGACTCGCGTCACGTGTCCTCGATATCGAAGCCAGTGCGGTCAACCGCCTGCGCGACAGGCTGGACGACGACTTCGTCGCCGCCTGCCGATTGTGTGCCGCGGTCGATGGACGCGTCGTGGTGACCGGTATGGGCAAGTCCGGCCACATCGCCACCAAGATTGCGGCCACGCTGGCCAGCACCGGAACGCCCGCGTTTTTCATGCATCCCGCTGAGGCCAGTCACGGCGATCTCGGGATGATCACCAGCAGCGATCTTCTGCTGGCCATTTCCTATTCGGGTGAGACGGACGAGGTCGTCACCATCCTGCCGCTGGTCAAGAGGATGGGTGCGAAACTGATCTCAATGACCGGCAAACCGCGATCGACGCTCGCGCGGGCGGCGGATATTCATCTCGACGTCTCCGTCGAGGAAGAGGCCTGCCCGCTCAATCTCGCGCCGACCGCCAGTACGACAGCCACGCTCGCGATGGGTGACGCACTGGCCGTCGCGCTGCTGGAAAACCGCGGTTTCACCGCGGAGGATTTCGCCCTGTCTCATCCCAGTGGGAGTCTTGGCAAACGCCTGCTGCTTCGTGTGAGCGACATCATGCACACCGGTGACGCCGTACCGGCCGTACTGCCGGATGTGCCACTGCGCGATGGCCTTGTTGAGATGACACAGAAAGGCCTGGGCATGACCGCCGTCGTCGATGGCGATCGCCGTATCCTGGGCATATTCACTGACGGTGACCTGCGTCGCATACTCGACGACGGCGTGGACATACGCGAAACAACCATGCGCGACGTGATGCATGAAGGCTCGAAAACCATCGCCGCGGAAACTCTGGCGGTCGAAGCTGTCCATAGGCTGGAGGAGTACAAAATTACGTCGCTGCTGGTTGCCGGAGACGACAACAGCCTGCAGGGCGCGTTGAATATTCACGATCTATTTCGCGCGGGCATCATGTGATTACACCGAATCAACAGCTGGCTGACACGCAACTCGTCGGTTTCGATGTCGACGGCGTATTTACGGATGGCCGCTTTTACCTGTCGGATGACGGTATCGAAACCAAGGCGTTCTCTACCCAGGATGGCTACGGCATTCGGCAGTTGCTGAAGGCCGGAATCCATGTCGCGATCATCAGCGGCCGCAAGTCGCGCGCGGTCGAGCGTCGCATGAGTGAGCTGGGTGTCGAGCACGTTTACCTCGGCAGCACCGACAAGATGGCGGTGTTCGATGAGCTCACCGAGACGCTGGGCGTAGGCGCCGAGCAGTCCGTTTACGTGGGAGACGACATACCCGACCTGCCGCTGCTGACCAAGGTCGGCTTCTCGATTGCCGTGGCCAACGCCGTTCGGGCGATTCGCGAATATTGCGACTACACGACCGAACTGCCGGGGGGTAACGGCGCTGTCCGGGAAGTCTGCGAGCTGGTACTCGCGTCGCGCGATGCCCGCACATGACTGACGGACGAACCGTCGTGGGTTTTGCGGTCCTGGTGCTGGCCGCATTCGGCAGCTGGTACCTCGCCTCGGTAAACAGTGCCGTCGAAGAGCTTGCGACGCCCGTCGAGCCGGTCACGCGTGGCTACTACCTGCGTTCCGCACGTATTTTCGGCACCGGCACCGACGGTGAACTGGTCTACGAAATCAACGCCGAATACGCGGAGCAGCTGCCAAACCAGACGGTCGCTTTCACCGACGTCAATGTCCGTTATTCGGACGACAGCGATGTGCCGTGGCGTGTCGACGCCGACACCGCGCTGATTGACCCGGATCAGCCGGTTATCCAGCTCTCGGGGCACGTGACCGCGCTCAGTGCCGACGGCTTCGGCGGCAACCCCACGGAAATCCGGACCAATTACCTGGAGCTGGATCCCGAAGGCTTCGTTGCCGAAACCGACGAGCGCGTCCAGATCCGAATCGGGCAGCGCAGCCTGACGGCGACCGGCATGCTAGCATCGCTGAAAGACAATGAGCTGAAGCTGAAGTCCAACATCAGCGGCAAATTCGTTCCCTGAAAACTATGGCCCGATTCCTGGTACTTATCGCCCTCGCCGGCTTTTCCCTGGCTCACGCTCAGCTGACGGACTCTCGACTGCCTATTTCGCTGGATGCCGACTTTCTGGACACCGACATAGACAGCAACATGATGACGTTTCGTGGTCTGCGCCTGAACCAGGGGCTGATGAGTATTGAGGCGGACACCGGGCGGGCCAGTAAGCTGGATTTCAACGACTCGGTCTGGCAGCTGGCTGGCAATGTCAGCATCGTCGTCGAGGACGGCAGGATCGACTGCGAGGCCGCGAACCTGGAATTCGACAACAACCAGCTCCGGGTGGCGAGCATCAGCGGTGAGCCCGCCAGGTTCGAACTGGCCCGCGCAGACGGTGACATCACGACGTATGCCGAAGCTGAAATCCTGCGCTATGACCTCGAGGCGGAAGCTATCGAGTTTTCCGGCAACGCCAAAATTATTGAGGGCGGTAACCAGATCGCCTCCGGTTTTCTGGTCTACAACATCCGGGAGCGACGCATTCAGGCGCAAGGCTCCGAGGGCGACGACGGCAAGGTCAAGATCACCTTCACGCCCAGCGACGAAGAAAGTGAGGGAGACTCGCCTCCATGAGTATCCTGAGCGTTCAGGACATCTCGAAGAGCTACAAACTCCGCCAGGTCGTCAAGCGTCTCTCCATCGAGATCAAGAGCGGTGAGGTTGTCGGTCTTCTGGGCCCGAACGGAGCCGGCAAGACCACGGCCTTTTACATGATCGTTGGCCTGGTGGCTGCGGACACCGGCAAAATCCTGCTCGACGGCCAGGACCTGACCGCACTGCCCATGCACAAACGATCCCGGCTGGGCGTTGGCTATCTGCCGCAGGAGGCGTCGATCTTCCGCAAGCTCAGCGTCGAACAAAACATCATGGCGATCCTGGAAAACCGTGACGACCTCGACCAATCCGGTCGCGAAGAGGAAATGGAAAAGCTGCTCGCTGACCTGCACGTCAATCATGTGCGATCGAGCGCGGGGATCAGTCTCTCGGGCGGCGAGCGGCGGCGCGTTGAAATCGCACGGGCGCTCGCGGCCAACCCGCTTTTTGTCCTTCTCGACGAACCGTTTGCCGGCGTGGACCCGATCTCGGTTCTGGACATCCAGCGGATCATTCGGCATCTCTGCGAGCGTGACATCGGTGTCCTGATCACCGATCACCAGGTGCGCGAGACCTTAGGAATTTGCGGCCGTGCCTATATACTTAGCGACGGCAGTCTCATCGCCTCTGGATCACCGGCCGATATTCTCGAAAATCAGCACGTTCGAGAAGTGTATCTCGGACAGGATTTCAGACTCTGAGATATAAACACCTGGCCACTTCGCGGAGTGCCCGACCACTGTCTATGTTTGAGTTCGTAACAACATGCTGAAACCGACGCTGCAGCTCAAGCTCGGCCAGACGTTGACGATGACGCCGCAGCTGCAACAAGCGATCCGCCTGCTGCAGTTACCGGTTCTCGATCTCAACGCGCAGATCCAGGAAGCGCTCGAAGAGAACATCATGCTGGAGATGGAAGATCTCCCGGATGTTCCGCAGACCAACGCCGAAACCACGGCAGAGGTCGAGACCATCAAGACCGAGGAGCAGTGGCAGAACCAGACCACTGAACGTGGCCAGGACAGCGGCTGGAACGGCGAAGGCCGTCCGATCAGCGAATTCGCCGATGAGTCCGGCCAGACCCTGTTCGATCACCTGATCTGGCAACTGGAGATGGGCGACTTCACGGAGCGCCAGTCCGTGATCGGTGAAGCCATTATCGACGCCATCAACGACGACGGTTACCTGACCGCGTCGCTGGACGACATCGCCTCGGTGGTGTCGACCGAGTTTGAGACGTCTGCCGATGAGATTCTCGATGCCCTGACACAGGTTCAGGGCCTTGATCCGGTCGGCATCGGTGCCCGTGACCTGGCGGAGTGTATTCGCCTTCAGCTGTCGCAGCTGTCGCCGAACACACCGGGACTCGAGCTGGCCATGACGATCGCGGCGGAGCACCTCGACCAGGTGGCCGGCCGCGCGTATCCGGAAATGAAACGCAGTCTTCGGGTCTCGGACGACGATCTGCACGAGGCCCTGTCGCTGGTTCGCGGCTGCAATCCACGACCCGGCCAGGCCGTGAGCCCGGCCGCGGCGGAATACGTGATACCCGATGTGTTTGTTCGAAAAGTCGACGGACGCTGGCAGGTGGAGATCAGCCCCACCGGTGTGCCGCGCCTGTCGGTCAACCAGCAGTACGCGAAACTCCTGCGCGGCTCCAGCGACCACGCTGTGCTGCGGTCCCAGCTGCAGGAAGCTCGCTGGCTTATTCGCAGCCTTGAAATTCGCAATGACACGCTGATGAAGGTGGCGACCAGCATCGTCGCGCGACAGACCGGGTTTCTCGAGCACGGCGATGAAGCCATGAAACCGATGGTGCTCAGAGACATTGCCGAGGAAATCGGCATGCATGAATCAACGATTTCACGTGTAACTACTAACAAATACATGCACACGCCGCGCGGTGTCCTGGAATTCAAGTACTTCTTTTCCAGTCACTTGTCGACAGCGGGCGGAGACGACCAGTCCTCGACCTCCGTGCGGGCGAAGATCCGCAAATACATCGCCGCTGAAGACCCCGCAAAGCCGCTGAGCGACAGCAAGATCGCCAATATGCTCAAGGACGAGGGGATCAAGGTTGCGAGGCGGACCGTTGCGAAGTACCGTGAAGCCATGAACATTGCCTCGTCCAGCGAACGACGGCAGCGTCAGTAAAATCAGCTGACGGTTCACAGCCGTCCGGCCTCCGCCCGGAACCGGGTGATGCCGGACCAGTCGACCTTGAGAGGGGTCGGAACCGGGGACCCGGTCCTGCAGCTTGAAGGGGTAGCGGCAGTCAGGTCTCCGAAAACGGGAGATATAATATGCAAGTTAGCGTTTCTGGCCATCACGTAGACATTACCGACTCACTTCGCGACTACGTGGAAACCAAGGTCGAGCGCCTGGAAAGACACTTTGACATTGTTTCCGGGGTGCACTGCATCCTGACCGTCGAGAAGCTGCGACACAAAGCGGAGGCGAATGTAAATGTCAACGGTGATACGATTTACGCGGACGCGACGGAAGAAGACATGTACGCCGCGATCGACGGACTCGTCGACAAGCTTGATCGACGCGTCAGAAAGCACAAGGAAAAGCTGGTTGACCACCACGCGCGTGATACCGACAAACGGAAATACGTCTGAACTGACACCTCCCTCCTCACACCATGAAAGTTGAAGATATCCTCGGACCGGAGTCCGTGCTGTGCAACGCCCAGGCGCGCAGCAAGAAACACTGCCTTGAAATCCTGAGCGAGCTGCTGGCTCGCCCGAATCCGGAAATTCCGGTTGACGAGATATTCGAGAAACTCACCGAAAGAGAGCGCCTTGGGTGCACCAGTCTCGACCTAGGCGTCGCCTTTCCGCACTGCCGCGTTAACGGCTTGTCGAACAGTGTCGGCGCCATGATCAAGCTCTCGGAACCGGTCGATTTCGACGCCGCGGATGGCGAGCCCGTCGACCTGATTTTCGGCTTGATCGTCCCGGAAGACATCGACGCCACGCACTACGAAGAAATTCGCGATATCGCCGACATGCTGAAGGGCCACCACTGGCGATCCAACGCCCGCGCCACCAGCTCCAGCCGGGATCTGTACGACATTCTTATCCAGGCCAGCCAGCCGATCGTCCCCGAGTCGGCGCAGGCGGCTCGCTGACACGGGCACGGGGCGGATGTCGGATGATATGCGCCTGCTTATCGTCAGTGGCCTGTCGGGGTCCGGCAAGTCCGTCGCCCTGCACGTCCTCGAAGACCTGGGTTTCTACTGCATAGACAACCTGCCGGCCGCTCTGCTGAAATCGGCGGTTGTTGACATGACGTCCGGCGTGGCACCGAAAAGCCGCGACCTGGCGCTGGGCATCGATGCCCGGAATCGCCCACAGGATCTCGAGGCCTTGCCGGACATCCTGATGGAGTTCCGACGTCAGAACATCCAGGTCGATGTCATTTTCCTGCAGGCCGACGACGACATCCTGCTCAAGCGTTTTTCCGATACACGTCGCCGACATCCGCTGGCCGAGGCTTCCGAAGAACTGAAGGAGGCCATCCGCAAGGAGCGCGCCCTGCTGTCGTCGGTCATTAACATGGCCGATCTGATCGTCGACAGCTCGCGAACCAGCATCTACGAACTCGCCGACATCATTCGCGAACGCGTCGAACGTCGGAAATCGGGCAGCCTGTCACTGCTGATCGAGTCCTTCGGCTTCAAGCACGGTTTGCCCAGCGATGCCGATTTCGTCTTCGACCTGCGTACCCTGCCAAACCCGTACTGGACGCTTGAATTGCGAGGCCTGACCGGGCTCGACACGGAGGTTTCCGAGTTCCTTGAGGCACAGCCTAACTTCATTGCGATGCATGACGACATTCTTGCTTTCCTGAAGCGCTGGATCCCGATCTATACGAAAGCCAATCGCGCCTACCTGACCGTCGCACTGGGGTGCACGGGTGGACAACACCGTTCGGTGTACATGACCGAGAAATTATCGGCGTCCTTAAAGTCCTTTCACGACCCCGTGCTCTCTCGTCACAACGAACTCAGCAAGCTTACGCGCGACGCCTGAGCGCGGGTGCGTCAACCTTCGATCACGGTTACACTCTGCGCGGCGGCAAACGCGTAGGGGCAGCACGGCATCATGGAAGTCCGGGACAACATTCAGGCCAACCTGCAGCAACTGCGCGAGCGCCTGGACAGCGGTAGTCTCCGCTCTGCCCGGCTGATGATCCACAGCCTGCACCCGGCTGAGGTCGCACGACTCCTCGAATCACTGCCCCGCCGCGAACGTGCCGTCCTGTGGGAGATGGTCGACCCGGAAGACGAGGGCGACATCCTCGTCGAAGTCGCCGACGAAGTGCGTGATGACCTGATCCGCGGCATGCAGACGGATCGCCTCATCGCGGCGACCGAGGGCATGGAGTTTGACGACCTCGCGGACCTGCTGGCGGACCTGCCGGAGGCCGTAACGCGGCAGGTCCTGCAGTCGCTGGACAAACTCGATCAGGAGCGCCTCGAGCAGGTCTTGGCCTACGACGAAGACTGCGCCGGCGGCCTGATGAACGTCGATATCGTCACGGTGCGGCCGGACGTAACGCTCGAGGTCGTAATCCGTTACTTGCGGGCGCGGGCCGAAATGCCGGACGGTACGGACCTCGTTTTCGTCGTGGACCGCGACAACAGCTATGTCGGCTCACTTTTCCTGTCGCGCTTGCTTACCAACGATCCGGAACTGCTGGTGTCCAATGTCATGTCGACCGAGGTCATGCCGATCCCGGCACACACACCGTCGGCGCAGGTTGTCTGGGAATTCGAGAACCGGGATCTGCTGTCGGCGCCGGTGGTCGACGAGAATTACAAAGTGGTCGGACGCATCACGATCGACGATGTTGTCGACGTTATCCGCGACGAGGCAGAACACTCCCTGATGAGTGCGGCCGGTCTTGACGAGGAAGACGACATGTTTGCGCCGGTCGTCAAGAGCGCATCGCGTCGTGCGCTTTGGCTGGGCGTCAACCTTGCGACGGCGTTCCTCGCCGCCGCGGTGGTGGACATGTTCCAGACCACGATCGACAAGATCGTGTTACTGGCGGTGCTGATGCCCATCGTGCCCAGTATGGGTGGCGTCGCGGGTACGCAGTCACTGGTCATCATCACGCGCGCGATTGCGCTTGGGCAGATCAGCACCACCAATGCAGTCGGGATTCTCAAGAAGGAACTGGCCGTCGGCTTTCTCAACGGGCTGGCGTGGTCGTTTGTCGTCGCAACGTTCACCTACCTGTGGTTTGGTGATGCGCGCATCGGTGGCCTGATCGCCGCGGCGATGGTGATCAACCTGTCGGTGGCTGCGCTGGCGGGTTTTTCGATCCCTTTGATACTCAAGCGCCTGAACATCGACCCCGCGCTCGCCGGCGGCGTCGTGCTGACCACGGTGACCGATGTGATTGGCTACGGTGCTTTCCTGGGCTTGGGCGCGCTGCTGTTGCTCTAGATTATCGATGCAGGATGTCGAGATCCTGTTTCACCCAATGCGGTGCAAACAGTCTCGGCACGGGCCTGCCCAGAACGAAATCCATCAGCTCGTCCTTAACCCGCATCGCGTCCTTGTAACCGAGCTCGATCAGCTCGCGCGTGAATTCTCGCTCGAACAACAAGTAACTGAGCAAGCGATTCTCGCTGCTCTTGCGACCGCCGATCCCGTGCAGCAGTGCACTGACGGCGAACGGCAAAGCCCGGCGGTGGCGGTGAGCAATGTCGCGAATGTCCTCGCTGGGCACGATGACCATGGTATCAATCGGGCGCATCGATCTCAGTGGCTCGACGCGATCCTCCGGCGCCACGGTGTCGATGAGCTGATTGATGCGGGTCATGCGTTCGAGGTCCGAGTACAGCCCGTCCATGAACAGCGTGTCCAGCATGTAACCGGCAATCTGCGCAAAACTGGGCGGCTCGGGTGTTTCCTCGACTCTCGTGTCCGCCAGTTCATCGCGGACGCCGATCACGAGAATGCGGTCAGCACCGAGTCGAACGGCCGGACTCAGTGGCGTAGCCTGGCGCATCGCCCCGTCGCCAAAGTATTCGCCGCCGATCTGGACGGGTGGAAAAATCATCGGCACGGCGATGCTCGCCATCACGTGATCGAGGTGCAGCTCGTCCCTCACGCCCGCTCGACGCGTCCGCGTCCAGTCGTCGAAGGCACCCCGGCATTCGAAGAAGGTACTTGACCGCGCGTTGCGGTAACTCGCGGCGGTGATCGCGATCGCGTCCAGCCAGCCGTTGTCGAGGGACTGTTGAATTCTCGGGAACCGTACGTTGCGACTCAGCAGAGAGCGCAGCGGCGAGTTATCGAGCAGCGACGTCGGCGCACCGACGAACAGGCCGCCCAGCACAATGGAAAACATCCAGTGCAGGCTGCTCTTGAGCATGGTTACGTTGTCGGTGCGGTACACCTGGTGACAGCGAAAATTGCGCCAGACGCGCTCGAGCTCGGCGACAGCGACGCGGTAGCGTCGCGCCTTGGAAGCCAGCACCACGGCGTTCACCGCGCCCGCCGAGGTGCCGCTGAGGATATTGAAGGGATTGGTGCTGCCGCGGGGCATCAAATCCGCGACGGCCTTTAAAACGCCGACCTGGAAAGCCCCTCGCGCCCCGCCGCCCGGCAGGACCAGCGCACTCTTTACTGAATCCGGATCGCTCATTTACAAATGCTTACAACAGTCCTTGGCCTCCGCCACGGTGGAAATCGTACACTTGGCGGCCACTCAGGTGAACGACTGCTGTCGCAGAAAACCGTACACTGTCGTCCGAACCGGGTGAATACCCGTCACTATTTACGAGAGAGGACTTCCCGTGACCCGAATCAAGCAGATCGCAATCAGCGTGACCGCGCTCATGACCGCAACGCTGGCGCTGGCGAACCCCGCCGTCAACGACGCGGCACCGTCCTTTGAGCTTCCCGACCAGACCGGCAAGGTCCACACGCTCGAAGACTACCGTGGCCAGTGGGTTGTGCTGTATTTCTACCCCAAGAACAACACACCGGGCTGCACCACCGAAGCCTGCGAATTCCGCGACAATATCTTCGCGTTTAAACGCATGAATGCGCAGATCATCGGCGTCAGCCTCGACGACGTGGATTCGCACAAGGAATTCGCGGAGGAGTATGACCTGCCCTTCCCGCTGCTCGCGGACACCGAAGGTCAGCTCTCCGAAGCCTATGATGTGCTCGGCTTCATGGGCCAGATGGCAAAGCGCCAGACCTTCATCATCAATCCCGACGGCAAGATTGCCAAGCACTACGAAAAGGTGCGGCCGGACGTACATTCCGAAGAAGTGCTCGCTGATCTTGAAACGCTCGGCGCCACGTCGAGCTAAGGCACGAAGGCGCGCCGCCGAACGGCGGCGCGTTACTGCAGCTTGCGAATACCGGCATCCAGTCCGGCAATCGTCAGCGGGTACATCCGGTCACCCATTAATTCCTGGGTCATCCGGATCGACGGTGTGAAGTCCCAACGCTGTTCAGGCTCCGGGTTCAGCCAGATCGCTTTCGGGTAGGTGTCCAGCAGCCGCTGCAGCCAGACAGCCCCCGGTTCCTCGTTCCAGTGTTCCACGCTGCCTCCGGGATACGCGATCTCGTAGGGACTCATCGTCGCATCGCCGACAAACACCAGCTTGTAGTCAGAACCGTATTTATGGGCGATGTCCATCGTCGCGACACGCTCATCGTGCCGGCGCCGATTGTCCTTCCACAGACTTTCGTAGACAAAGTTGTGAAAGTAGTAGTGCTCAAGGTGCTTGAACTCGCTGCGGGTCGCGGAAAACAGTTCCTCGCAAATGCGCACGTGGTCATCCATCGACCCGCCAATATCGAGGCATAGCAGGACCTTTACGGCATTGTGTCGCTCGGGGACCATCTGGATGTCCAGCAGGCCGGCATTGCGCGCAGTGCGGTCGATGGTGTTATCGAGATCCAGCTGGTCCGCTGCACCCTCTCGCGCAAACTTGCGCAGGCGACGCAGAGCCACCTTGATGTTGCGCGTGCCCAGTTCGACGCTGTCGTCCAGGTTGCGGTAGTCGCGGCGATCCCAGACCTTCACGCCTCGACGGTTTCCGCCGCTCATCGAGCCCATGCGAATACCTTCCGGGTTGTAGCCGAAGGCACCGAACGGCGAGGTGCCACCGGTGCCTATCCACTTGTTACCACCCTCGTGACGATCGTCCTGTTCCTCAAGGCGCTCCCGCAGGGCTTGCATGAGCTCGTCGAAGCCACCGAGCGCTTCGATCTTCGCACGCTCTTCCTCGCTTAACTGCAGCTGCGCCTGTTGTTGGAGCCAGTCCTCGGGGATCTCTGCGAACAGTCCCTTGAGCCCGTCCTGGATACCGTCGAAGTAGGCGCCAAAAATCCGGTCGAAGCGATCGAGCTGCGACTCGTCCTTGACGAGACAGCAGCGCGCAAGAAAGTAAAAATCGTCGACACTGTAGTCGGCAATGCCGGCGGCCAACGCCTCGTGCAGCGTCAGCAGCTCAGTGATTGAGGTCTTGAGCCCCCCTTCACGCAGCTGGAAAAAAAACGGGATCAGCATGCGCTACTGCGCCTGGCGGTCCAGAAATACCAGGCGCTCGAAAAGGTGGACGTCCTGCTCGTTCTTCAGCAAGGCGCCGTACATAGGCGGAATGATCTTGCGCTTGTCTTTCGAAGCCAGCGCTTCCAGCGGGATATCCTCGGCAAGCAGCAGCTTGATCCAGTCGAGCAACTCGGACGTGGACGGCTTCTTTTTCAGCCCCGGCACGTCTCGCAACGCGTAAAACGCGTTCAACGCCTCGGCAAGCAGCTCTTTCTTCAGGTCCGGAAAGTGGACATCGACAATCGACGCCATCGTGTCGCGATCCGGAAACTTGATGAAATGGAAAAAGCAACGACGCAGGAACGCGTCCGGCAGCTCTTTTTCATTGTTGCTGGTGATGACGATCACCGGCCGCTGACGCGCTCGGACAACCTGCCCGGTCTCGTAGACGAAGAACTCCATGCGGTCGAGTTCCTGCAGCAGGTCGTTCGGGAACTCGATGTCCGCCTTGTCGATCTCGTCGATCAGCAGCACAGGCTGCGTTTCCGACTCAAACGCCTCCCAGATTTTGCCGTGACGAATGTAGTTGGCGATATCGTGCACCTTGTCGTCACCGAGCTGCGAATCGCGCAGTCGGGCCACGGCGTCGTACTCGTAGAGTCCCTGCTGGGCCTTGGTCGTGGATTTGATGTGCCACTCGAACAGCGGCATGCCGAGCGACTCTGCGACTTCAACCGCCAGCTGGGTCTTTCCTGTTCCCGGCTCGCCTTTAACAAGGATCGGTCGCTCAAGCGTGACGGCCGCGTTTACGGCCATTTTGAGGTCGTCCGTCGCGATGTAGCGCTCGGTACCCTGGAAGCGTTGTGTGCTCATAGTCGTCCGATACTAACCCGTCACGGGCTGGCATCAAGTCCGTGCGGCCTGAGCGTGAGCTCATGGCGGCGCTCGCCGGGCAGGAACGGGCTGGGTGTGCCGTTGACCCAATCCTCGTGCCCGCTTTGGTAGAACGGAGACAGCGGGTGTCCGCTTTGCCCGGTTGGCATCTGCATAAGCCCATTCTGTTCATCGCCGGGAATGACCGAAAAGCGCTCGGATGCCCCGAAAGCCGGTCCCTGCGCCAGCGGCAGGTTGGCGTCTCCGTACAGCGGCGCGCTCGGCATATCCAGCCATCGAGACAGCATGGGCACCGCCTGGCTGACCGGGTGACTGATTCTCGCGGTGTTGTACTCGCCCCAGCTGCGATCGGCGAGCTCGCCGTCGTAGTTTTCATCGTAAACCGCAATGATCGAACGCAATGCGGCAATCATCAGCGCGTCCCAGGAGGGGTAGTCTGCGGGCAACAGGTGCATCGGACGCTCGTTGACCAGCAACCAAAGCGGGCCTTCGAACTGGTTGCTGATCAGGGGATTTACATCATCCCCGAGCGCTTCGCGGATCGGTGTCGCCAGGCCGTCGAACACGCGCTTCCTGACCTCCCAGCGGAACGCGCGAACCAGTCGATAGCCGACCGAGTCGGGCGCAGCGGCCGGGATCCAGTTGTCAACAAGCTGCCGGTACTCAATGAGATCACGGTCACCGTCAATCAACTCGTCGTCCAGCGTCTCCAGCAACAGGTCACGCCACGGGCTCAGGAAAACGGCCCGGCTGTCGCGCTGGATGTTCAGCATGTCCTCCGGCGTAAACCGGTCGCTCGCGAACAGGCCGTCCCGTATCTGCTGCGCCCTTGCGGCCAGGTCGTAACCGCCGTCGCCGATGATCTTAAGCGCCTCGCCGTCGACGACACGCGCATTGGCTGTCCAGATCCTGCCGCTTTCCGGATTGACCACGCGCGGGTACTCATCCGGGTCGCGCCAGCCGGTCCAGCCGTCGGCCACGCTCCAGTCCGCCGGTACCATCGGGTCGAAGTCGCCCTTGACCGGGATCCTGCCGGCGATGGTCCAGCCAATGTTGCCGTTTGCGTCACCGCCAACGAAGTTTTGCGGCGGCATGCCGAAGGTGTTTGCCTGGTCCAGCGCATCGCCAAGCGATTCCGCCGTCTCCAGTCCCATAATATTCAGGTTCACCGCTTCCGGGTGGTGAGCGATCCAGCTGACGGCAATTTCCTTGCCGTTAAAAGAGACGTCCGGGTCCACAGGGCCCCAACGCGTCTCGCGGATCTCGTAGTTCACAGGCTCTGCATCCTTGACCCGGATTTGCTCACTGTAGACAGCGAACGCTTCATCGCCGTCCTGCGTGCGGTAGCTACCCTCGCTGGCACCGGGCTCCACGATCACGGCATCGCTCCAGTCACCGTAGCTGTTGGTGTAGCCCCACGCGATCGTGCCGTTACTGCCTGCGACAACAAACGGCGCGCCGGGCAGGGTCACGCCGGTAATGTCGCGGGAATCATCACCGGTGGCGACCAGTCGCGCCTGGTACCAGATATTCGGCACCGAGTGTCCAAGGTGCATGTCATTGGACACCAGGGCTCCGCCGTTGGCGGTCAGCGCCCCACTCACGGCCCAGTTGTTGGACCCGTTAAGCGGCGGTCGACCCGCTTCACCGGCGGGCACCGGGTCGCCGGATTTTTCGAGCTCGCGTATCGAGAAGATGTCGGGGCCGGGGTAGTTGCCGGTGACCTCTGCATCGCCGGTGATGGGTGCGTCCCACTGTGTTCCCAGCGGGTACATCCAGGCGTACACATCCGGTGGCAGCACGCTGTGTGCATAACCGCGACGAACATCGCGACGCGCGCGGTCATCGTTGAGCTGCATGTACATGGAGAAGACCACAACGATGGTGTCCTCCACCTGCCACGGCTGCGGTGCTGTACCCGTCAGGAAATACTCGAACGGCTTGGCCGCGAGACCGTTGAGACCTTCGTTGACACCGTCTGTGTACGCCTCGATCAGCGCAACGTCTCTCGCCGACTGGCGGGCGAGAATCGTCCTGGCGCGATCACGAAAGCGATGGAATCGGTAGCGTTTATCGGCATTGATCGCGGCGGCACCGAACAGCTCCGACAGCTCGCCAGCCGCCTGTCGCCGAATCAGGTCCATCTGGAAAAAGCGGTCCTGCGCATGCGCATAACCGGTCGCGAACGCCAGATCACGGCGGTTGGACGCGGTGATCGTTGCGATCCCCTGCTCGTCGCGTTCGATCGTCGCTGAGTCCTCCAGGCCGGCGACTACGAGCTCCCCGTCAAGCTCCGGCAGGCTGGCTCGCAGCAGTGCCCAGACACCGGCAGCAGCCACCGCGGCGATCAGGATCAATCCGGCCAACGTGCGAATAAACCACTTTTTCATGACTGCACTCGTAAGGCTTTGGCCAGCGGATGCCGGCGTGGGTCAATCGACAAGGGGCACGGCTCGGGCAAACTCGGGCGAGCGCCCCGGCTCAGGAATCGGTTACCGTGAGAATCTTCATGGCGTTGGTACCACCGGTGACACCGGCCATATCGCCCTTGGTGAAGATCACGCGGTCGCCGACGCTGACCAGCGCGCTGTCCAGCATCGCATCAAAGATGTCCCGATACAGCTTTTGTGAATCGACCGTACGTTCGATCTGGAAGCCGACGGAATACACGCCCCGATACATGGCTACGCGCCGACGGGTTTTCGGATGCGGTGTCAGGGCATAGATCGGGATGTCGGAACGAATACGTGACATCCATCGTGCCGTGCTGCCCGACTCGGTCAGCGCGATAATCGCCGACACGTTCATGTGATTCGCGGTGTACATCACGGCTTGCGCGATGGCTTCGTCAACGTGGGTAAAACTTTCGCCGAGACGGTATCGCGTTGAGCCGGGTTTCAGCTGGAACTTCTCAGCACCCTCGCACACCTCGGACATGGCCTTGATCGCCTTGACCGGGTATTTACCCACCGCTGTTTCGCCGGACAGCATGACCGCATCCGAACCGTCCATGACCGCGTTGGACACGTCGGACACTTCAGCACGCGTTGGAATCGGGTTGTCGATCATGGACTCCATCATCTGCGTGGCGGTGATCACAACCTTGCTGGCTTTGCGACTGGCGCGAATCAGGCTTTTCTGGATTCCGGTCAGCTCGGAGTAACCGATCTCGACGCCGAGATCGCCGCGCGCAACCATGATGACGTCAGAGGCCTCGATAATCGGGTCGATGTTCTCCACCGCCTCGGTGCGTTCGATTTTGGCGACGATATGGCCTTCACCGCCCGCGTCGCGGAACAGTTGCCTGGCCAGCTCCACATCTTCCCCGGTGCGGACAAAGGACACGGCGAGGAAGTCCATTTCGAGTTCTGCAGCCAGCTTGATGTTTTGCTTGTCCGTTTCGGTTAATGCTTCCGCTGACAAACCACCGCCGCGCTTGTTGATGCCCTTGTTGTCGGACAGGCGACCACCATTGACGACCTTGGTGTGAATGCGTGTGCCTTCAACACGATCGACCTGCAGGACAATCAGCCCGTCATTGAGTAACAGAATGTCGTCTGCCTCGACGTCTTCGTGCAGGGTTTCCAGCGCGACACCGACACCGTCAATCGTGCCGGCTTCCTTGCCCAGCGTGGAATCAAGGAAGAACGGAGCGCCATCCTTGAGCATGACGCTGCCATCCTCGAATCGACAGATGCGAATTTTTGGACCCTGCAGATCGCCCATCAGCGCGACTTGTCGACCAACCTTTTCGGCCGCCTGGCGCAGCAGACCTGCGCGCTTGCGATGGTCGTCCGAATCACCGTGGGAGAAATTCACGCGGGCCACGTCGAGCCCGTTGCGAATCATCTTTTTCAGGGTTTTCTTGTCGTCAGTAGCCGGCCCCAGG
Organism: Pseudomonadota bacterium; assembly: GCA_038747355.1. GTDB lineage: Bacteria > Pseudomonadota > Gammaproteobacteria > Steroidobacterales > Woeseiaceae > UBA1847. Next base: position 81,551 of record JBCDJX010000001.1, read on the forward strand.
GTAGCTACGATTTTGGTTCTTCTTTTCATGCCGCGGAGTATGTCATAGAGAGGCAAAAAAGGTATGACAAGGTAAAGTAGTCGGGCGAGAGCGCCTGACGACTGACCGGAGACCCGCATGGACCGTCGAAGATTCCTGCAAAGCCTGGCCGCGGCGGCCACGATGCCCGGTCTTGGTGCATCCTCGCGCGTCGCCGCCAGTCCCGGCACGCTGCGGTCGGACCCGGGCCGCATCATCCAGCTTCCGCCCGGTTTCAGCTACAACGTGGTCTCGCGTCGTGGTGCGCGAATGAGCGACGGCTTTCGTGTACCCGGTCTGCACGACGGTATGGCAGCGTTCGACGACGATAACGGCCGCGTTCGGCTGGTGTGCAATCACGAGTGTGCGCCCTGGGAAGGCCACCTGTCAGCGTTTCGAGACGGCGTCGGCGAAGTGCCGGACGCTCTGAAGGCGCGTTTCTACGATCGTGGTGAGGACAAGACACCGGGTGCGGGCGGCACCACGACAACGATCTACAACCCGGCCTCGGGAAAAACCGAAGGCCAGTTTCTGAGTCTTGCCGGCACAGAAATCAATTGCGCCGGCGGAGCGACACCCTGGGGCAGTTGGCTGAGTTGCGAAGAGACGTTCACGTCCGCCGGCACCGGACGGTCCTCATCCGGTGTCGCGTTTACGCGCGAACAGGATCACGGCTACGTGTTCGAAGTGCCGTCTGCGTTCAATGGACTGGTCGAGCCGCGACCGTTGAAGGCGATGGGTCGCTTCGAGCATGAGGCCTGCGCCGTCCTGAACGACATCGTCTACATGACGGAGGATCGCTACCACAGCCTGTTTTACCGATTCCTGCCAGACACGCCCGGCGATCTTGCCGCCGGCGGTAAGCTGCAGGCGTTGGCGATTCGCGGCAATCCGTCGGTTCGAACGCATAACTGGTCAGCCACACCGGACATTGAGCCGGGCGACAAACTTGCGGTGGAATGGATCGATATCCCGGACCCGGATCCGACGCGAAATGAGATCCGTTTGCTCGGCGCACGCAAAGGTGCAGCCACCTTCGCGCGCGGTGAGGGCCTGTGTGTCGCGGGTGACGCCCTCGCCTTTACCTGCACCATCGGTGGCCGAGCGCGTCTCGGCCAGGTGTTCCTTTACCAGCCCAGCGAGTTCGAAGGCACGGCCAGGGAAAACGAGGCGCCGGGTACGTTGAAACTGTTTTCCGAGTCCGCCGAGACTTCACTGCTCAGAAACGCCGACAACCTGGTCGAGGCACCGTGGGGTGACCTTCTGATCTGCGAAGACACCAGCGGGCATTGCGGGCTGGTCGGGGTTCGACCGGACGGCAGCCAGTATCACGTCGCGTTTGCCGCTTACGTCGCGTCCGAGCTGGCGGGCGTGTGTTTCTCGCCGGACGGCGAAACCCTGTTTGTGAATATCCAGAAGTCCGGGCTGACGCTGGCGATCAACGGCGACTGGTCGCGACTGGCCAGTTAAGGCGCGACTCGCAAGCCGGAATGTCAGCTACCGCGGCGCTCGAGCACTTCAACAGCGGGCAGTTTCTTGCCCTCGACAAATTCCAGGAAAGCACCGCCGCCGGTTGAGATGTAGGACAGGCGATCTGCGACGCCATATTTGTCAATTGCCGCCAGCGTGTCGCCGCCGCCCGCAATGGAAAACGCCGGGCTGTCGGCAATCGCTTCAGCCAGTCTTCGAGTGCCCTCGCCGAACGCGTCGAACTCGAAAACGCCCACCGGGCCATTCCAGATGATGGTTCCGGCATCCGCGAGCAGGCTTGCGAATGCCGCCGCTGTGTCCGCACCGATATCCAGGATCATATCGTCAGCCGACACCTCGCCGACTCCGACCGTACGAGCTTCGGCGTCCGCCGAAAATTCGCTGCCCACCACAACGTCCGTCGGCACCGGAATGTCCGCGCGATCGTCCGTTGTTGCCGTCAGTCCGCGTGCGATGTCCAGCATGTCCGGCTCGTACAGTGACTTGCCCACATCGTGGCCGTCGGCAGCGATGAACGTATTGGCGATGCCGCCGCCGACGATCAGGTGATCAACCTTGTCGGCAAGCGCCTCCAGCACCGTCAACTTGGTCGAGACTTTCGAGCCACCGACGATGGCCACCACCGGGCGGGCGGGATCGTGAAGCGCCTTGCCCAGTGCGTCCAGTTCTGCGGACAACAAGGGCCCGGCGCAAGCAACCGGCGCATACTCGGCAACGCCATAAGTGCTGGCTTGCGCGCGATGTGCGGTGCCGAACGCGTCCATGACGAAAACATCGCAAAGCGCTGCCATTTTTTTCGCCAGCGCTTCATCACAGGCCTTCTCGCCCGGCAGAAAGCGGACATTTTCCAACAGGCGAATCTCGCCGGGCGCAATCGACACGCCGTCGATCCAGTCAGGCGTAAGCGCCACTTCGCGACCAAGCAGCTCGGACAAACGAACTGCCACCGGCGCCAAAGAGAACTGCGAATCCGGCTCGCCCTCGACCGGCCGGCCCAGGTGCGACATCAGCATGACAGCAGCACCGGCATCCAGTGCCGCCCGGATGGTCGGCAAGGCCGCGCGAATCCGTGCGTCGCTGGTCACGGCGCCATCGCTCACGGGCACGTTGAGATCCTCGCGGATAAGCACACGCTGACCCGCGAGGTCGATGTCCTGCATACGAATGACGCCCATGCTCAGCCTTTACGCACTCATCAGCGCTTTGGTGGTGTCGAGCATGCGGTTCGAGAAGCCCCACTCGTTGTCATACCATGAAATGACCTTGACGCAGGTGCCGTCGATGACCTTGGTCAGCGATGCGTCGTAGGTTGACGATGCCGGGTTGTGGTTGAAGTCGATCGACACCAGCGGCTCGTCGTTGTAGTCGAGAATGCCCTTCAGCGGTCCGTCAGACGCCGCCTTCAGGACCTCGTTGATTTCCTCGATCGAGGTTTCACGCTCGGCCACGAACGTCAGGTCAACGGCAGAGACGTTGATCGTCGGAACGCGCATCGAGAAACCGTCGAGCTTACCGTTGAGCTCCGGCAGGACGAGGCCGACCGCTTTGGCAGCACCGGTGCTGGTCGGAATTTGTGACATCGTCGCCGAACGAGCACGGCGCAGGTCGCTGTGGAAGACGTCGGTCAGTACCTGGTCGTTCGTGTAGGCGTGGATCGTCGTCATGATTCCGTGTTTGACGCCGATGGCATCGTGCAGAGGCTTGACCATGGGCGCGAGGCAGTTGGTCGTGCACGAGGCGTTGGAGATGATCTGGTCGTCAGCGGTCAGCGTGTCGTGGTTGACGCCGTAGACGATGGTCTTCTCAACGCCGGCACCACCCGGAGCGGAGATGACCACTTTTTTGGCGCCGCCGTCGAGGTGCTTGCCAGCGGTCTCTGCAGTACGAAACAGGCCCGTGCACTCGAACACGACATCAACGCCGAGATCGCCCCACGGCAGCTTGGCCGGATCGCGTTCGGCGAACACCTTGACGCGGTCGCCGTTGACGACGATGTCACCACCATCCACTTCCACGGTGCCCGGGAACTTGCCGTGTGCCGTGTCGTAGCGTGTCAGGTGTGCATTGGTTTGCGGATCGCCGAGGTCGTTCAGCGCAACAACGTCGAATTCGCCGGTGCGGCCGGACTCATGAATGGCTTTGAGTACGTTGCGCCCGATGCGGCCGTACCCGTTGATTCCAACCTTGATGGTCATAGTGATCTCCCTAATTCAAGACAGAGCGCGCAACGCTTGCGACGTTGCCCGCGGAAAAACCGAAGTGTTCAAACAGCTGGTCGGCGGGTGCCGACTCGCCAAATGTCGTCATACCAACAACGTGCCCGTTCGGCCCGACATAGCGATACCAGGAATCCGGAACGCCGGCTTCCACAGCGACCCGCGCGGTGATCGAGGACGGCAGCACAGACTCACGGTACGCCTCATCCTGCGCATCGAAAATATCGGTACACGGCATGGAGACCACGCGAACCGAAACGCCGTCGGACGCCAGTTGATCCGCAGCGGCCATGCACAGGCCCACTTCGGATCCTGTGCCGATCAGGATCACGTCCGGTGTGCCATCTGAGTCGCGCAGCACGTACCCGCCGCGCGCGATGTCAGCGAGTTGTTGCTCATCGCGCAGCTGATGCGGCACACCCTGTCGGGTCAGTACCAGGCTGGTCGGACCGTCATTGCGTTCAATCGCATCCGTCCATGCCGCCAGCGTTTCAACGGTGTCACAGGGTCGCCAGACTCGCATGTTGGGCATGATCCGCAACGAGGCCAGGTGCTCGACCGGTTGATGCGTCGGACCGTCTTCGCCCAGACCGATGGAATCGTGTGTGTACACGAGGATGTTTTGAATCTTCATCAAGGCGGCAAGCCGCAACGCGTTTCTCGCGTAATCCGAGAAGACCAGGAATGTGCCTGAATACGGAATCAGGCCACCATGCAGGCGCATGCCGTTGCCCATCGCGGTCATGCCGAACTCACGCACGCCGTAGTAGATGTAGTTTCCCGCGGCGTCATCGGCCGTGACCGGCTCAGACGTCGCGTGCTTGGTCAGGTTTGAACCGGTCAGGTCGGCCGAGCCACCCGCCATTTCGGGGAGGACCGGTGCCAGATGGTTCAGCGCCACGAGCGATGCCTTGCGCGTTGCCATGGTCTCACCGGCGGCGTTGACGGTGGCCAGCGCTTCGGCTTTGTGCTCGGTCCACTTGTCCGGCAGGGCGCCTTGCATGCGTCTCTCAAACTCGGACGCCTTCTCGGGATGCGCCGTGCGGTAGGCCTCGAAGGCTTCCCGCCAGGCCGACTCAGCCGCATCGCCTCGAGCGGACTGGTTCCAGTCATCGGCGATATCGCCCGGAATCTCGAAGGGTGCGTATGTCCATCCGAGTGCTGCACGCGTCGCGTCGATCTCTTCGTCGCCGAGCGGAGCACCGTGCGTTGATGCCGTGCCCTGCTTGTTCGGGGCGCCGAAGCCGATGACCGTCTTGCAGCAGATCAGTGTTGGTTTGGCCTCGTCGCCAAGCGCGCTGTCAATCGCGGCGGCAACGGCGGCGGCGTCGTGGCCATCGACATTGCGAATCACCTGCCAGCCGTATGCCTCAAAGCGCGTTGGCGTGTCGTCTCCGAACCAGGCGTCCACCTCACCGTCGATCGAGATGTTGTTGTCGTCATAGAACGCAACCAGCTTGCCCAGCTTCAGCGTGCCGGCCAGCGAACAGGCTTCGTGCGAAATACCTTCCATCAGGCAACCATCGCCGAGGAATACCCAGGTCCGGTGATCGACGACAGTGTGTTCACTCGTGTTGAATTCAGCGGCCAGCATCTTTTCGGCCAGCGCCATGCCCACGGCATTGGTAATCCCCTGCCCCAGCGGGCCGGTGGTCGTCTCGATGCCGAGCTCCACTTCGTATTCGGGGTGGCCCGCCGTGCGGTAACCCATCTGCCGAAAATTGCGGATTTCGTCCATCGACAGCGGGTAACCGGTCAGGTGCAGCAGGCTGTACAGCAACATGGAGCCGTGGCCGTTCGAGAGCACAAAGCGGTCACGATCAGCCCATTGGGGATTGCCCGGGTTGTGCTTCATGTAGTCGCGCCACAGGACTTCAGCGATATCCGCCATGCCCATCGGTGCACCGGGGTGACCGGAATTCGCCGCCTGCACGGCGTCCATGCTAAGCGCGCGAATCGCGTTAGCCAGTTCGCGCCGGCGTTCGCCGGACGGGGGGGTACTTTCAGACATAGACTATTCAGGCCTCGCGGGCCTTTTTGTTCTCGATTCAGGGACTGCGACTCGACGCAGCGGCATTTTCGGGCTTTTTCCGGAGAGCCGCAACCAGCCGGGTTTCGCGGAGACTACTATAAAGAAGTGTATCTGCGGGCCGTTAGCGCTTTTTATCGTGGTCTAAACAGTTACAATGCGCGGCTTTCCGGCAACGACAAAGCACCTACATGGCTGATTCATTCGTTTTCACCTCGGAATCCGTGTCCGAGGGACATCCTGACAAGATCTCCGACCAGATCTCCGATGCGATCCTCGACGCGATCCTCGCCGAGGACACCGCTGCCCGCGTGGCCTGCGAGACGCTGGTCAAGACCGGCATGGTGCTGGTTGCTGGCGAGATCACAACATCGGCCTGGGTGGACATCGAGGAAGTCGTGCGCAAAACCGTGCTCGATATCGGTTACAGCGACTCCGAGATGGGCTTCGACGGCGCATCCTGTGCAGTGCTGAACGCCATCGGCAAGCAGTCACCGGACATCGCGATGGGCGTCGACCGGGCGTCGGAAGAGGAGCAGGGGGCCGGCGACCAGGGCCTGATGTTCGGATACGCCACCAACGAAACCGACGTATTGATGCCGGCCCCGATCACCTACTCGCACCTGCTGGTCCGCCGCCAGGCCGAGGTGCGCAAAGACGGCACGCTGCCGTGGTTGCGACCGGATGCAAAGAGCCAGGTCACCTTCAAATACGAAAACAACAAGCCGGTCGCCATCGACGCCGTTGTCCTGTCGACGCAGCATCATGCGGATGTCAGCAACGAGGACATCCGTGACGGCGTAATGGAAGAAATCATCAAACCGGTGCTGCCGGCGAACATGCTGACAGCCGACACGAAGTATCACATCAACCCGACCGGTCGCTTTGAGATCGGTGGACCGATGGGCGACTGCGGGCTCACGGGTCGCAAGATTATCGTCGACACCTACGGCGGTGCTGCGCGCCACGGTGGCGGGGCTTTCTCGGGCAAGGATCCGTCGAAGGTGGACCGTTCGGCCGCCTACGCCTGCCGCTATGTCGCCAAGAACATCGTTGCCGCAGGCCTCGCGGAACGCTGCGAGATTCAGGTCAGCTACGCCATCGGCGTCGCCGAGCCCACCTCGATCAGCGTGCAGACCTTCGGCACCGGCAAAGTTTCGGACAGCGCGCTGACCGCGCTGATCCGCGAGCATTTCGATCTTCGCCCCTACGGCATCCTCAAAATGCTCGACCTGCTGCGACCGGTCTACCAGTCGACAGCAGCCTACGGACACTTTGGTCGTGAAGATATTGACCTCAGCTGGGAGAAAACCGACAAGGCCGACGCGTTGAGGGACGCCTGAGGCTCTTCAGAACCCAATGAACTTACGTTTCAGGAGAACACCATGAGCACCGAAGCGGTTGCTATGACAACACCCGATTACAAGGTAAAGGACATCGCGCTGGCCGATTGGGGCCGCAAGGAAATCGCGATTGCCGAAACCGAAATGCCCGGCCTGATGGCCCTGCGTGCCGAATACGGCGACCAGCAGCCGCTGAAAGGCGCGCGTATCGCTGGCTGCCTGCACATGACCATCCAGACGGCGGTACTGATCGAGACGCTGACCGCGCTCGGCGCCGAAATCCGCTGGTCGTCGTGCAACATCTTTTCGACCCAGGATCAGGCTGCTGCCGCGATTGCGGCTGCCGGCATTCCGGTGTTCGCGTGGAAGGGCGAAACCGAAGACGAATACTGGTGGTGCGTCGAACAAACGATCCAGGGCCCCGACGGCTGGACGCCGAACATGATCCTCGATGACGGCGGCGACCTGACCGGCCTGCTGCACGACAAGTACCCGGAACTGATGAAGGACATCCGCGGTCTGTCGGAAGAAACCACCACCGGCGTACTGCGACTGTACGAAATGATGCAGGACGGTACGCTGCAGTGCCCGGCCTTCAACGTTAACGATTCGGTCACGAAGTCCAAATTCGACAATCTCTACGGCTGCCGTGAATCGCTGGTCGACGGTATCAAGCGTGCCACCGATGTGATGGTTGCCGGCAAGGTTGCTGTTGTCTGCGGTTTCGGCGACGTCGGCAAAGGCTCGGCCCAGTCGCTGCGCGGTCTTGGCGCCACGGTGCTGATCACCGAGATCGATCCGATCTGCGCCCTGCAGGCTGCGATGGAAGGCTATCGCGTCGTGCGTCTCGATGACGTCATCGGCGACATCGACATCCTCGTTACCGCCACCGGCAACTACAACATCGTTACCGGCAAGCATCTCGATGCGCTGAAGCACGAAGCCATCGTTTGCAACATCGGCCACTTTGATAACGAGATCGACGTTGAGTACCTGAAGAAGTACGAGTGGGAGAACATCAAGCCGCAGGTGGACCACATCATCAAGCCGGACGGCACGCGGATTATCCTGCTCGCCGAGGGTCGCCTCGTGAACCTTGGCTGTGCCACCGGTCACCCGAGCTTTGTGATGTCAAACTCGTTCACCAACCAGGTCCTCGCGCAGATCGAATTGTGGCAGCGTGCAGACCAGTACAAGAACGAAGTCTATGTGCTGCCGAAGCACCTCGACGAAAAGGTCGCGCGACTGCACCTTGACCGCATCGGCGCGAAGCTCACCGAGCTGACCGACGAGCAGGCCAAGTACATCGGCGTCGAGAAGGAAGGCCCGTTCAAGGCCGAAAGCTACCGCTACTGAGCGGCAACAGCTGCACCAAAGGCACGCCCGCGACGTTCGCGGCGCGTGCCTTTTTTATTGCCGTAGCGACCATTGCCCCCGGGTGCGGCACGCCGCTATGATCGCGGCATGACGCAGCATCAGGGCCACACGACTCCGGCATCCAAACGGTCCGTTCGAGTCCTGCACCTGACGGACCTGCACCTGTTTGCGGACGACGCGTCGGAATTGCGCGGCACCAACACCGACCAGTCTCTCCGTCGCGTACTTGAGCACGTCTCCGACAGCGACTGGATAGCCGACACCACCTTGGTCACAGGCGACCTCATCCAGGACGACACGCGAGCAGCCTATGAGCGCTGCAGGGACAAACTTGGCCACCTGCCGGCCCCCATCGTGGTTTGCCCGGGCAATCACGACCTGCCGGAGCTGATGAACACCGTCTTTGATGCAGATCCCTTCCGGCTTTGCGGCCACATGGATACCGGCAACTGGCGCATCGTTACACTCTCGACCTGGGTGGAGGGCAGCGCCTCGGGCCGTCTGTCCGACGCGGCACTGGACGCCCTCGGCGCGGCGGTACGCACCGACCGACACGTGCTCGTGGCGCTGCATCATCCGACGCGGGATCTGGGCAGTCGCTGGCTCGATGCCCTGCAGCTCGCGAATCGCGATTCCTTTGAAAAAATCATCAAATCGGTGCCCTCGGTGCGCTGCGTACTGTTCGGCCATGCGCACCAGGCGTACGATGACACGTCCGATGCGGTTCGCTATCTCTGCACACCGTCGACGTGCCGACAGTTTCTTCCCGGCAGCGACGTGTTTGCTGTCGATGAGCAACCGCCGGCGTACCGCCGTCTTGAGCTGAACGAGGACGGCAGCATTGCGACTTCGGTGGTGTGGGTAAACGATGACTAGACTCTTGCTGGCTTGCTGTTTGTTACTGCTCGCCCTGCCCGCGCGCGGCGACCATCCGCTGAGCCTTTGGGAAATCAAGGGCGACAAAAACGCCGTCTATCTGCTCGGCTCGGTGCATCTGCTGCGGCCTAAGGACCACCCCTTGCCGTCACGCATCGAGCAGGCCTATGACGATGCCGAATCGATCATCATGGAGATCGACATGGACGACCTGGATCCGATCGCGACCCAGGCCATGGTTAACCGGCTCGGCGTTTTAAACGACGGGCGCACACTGCGGGACCTGCTCGGTTCCGAGCGCTACGCAGAGGCGGAAGCGGCGGCGGCAGCCATGGACATTCCATTCGGCCTGCTGTCGCAGTCGGAGCCCTGGCTCGCGGCTGTCACGATCGAGCAGATGGCGCTGGCGCGCCTTGGCTTCAACCCCGCGCTGGGCGTCGAGATGACTTTCTCGAACAAGGCGCAAGCCGACGGCAAGCCCATTGATGGCTTCGAATCCATCGAAGAGCAGCTGTCGTTTCTTGACGGCCTGTCTGCGGATGCACAAAGCGACCTGCTCATGCAGACGCTGCAGGAAGGTCGGCAACTGGGCGCCGCCATGGATGAGTTGATCGAAGCCTGGCGGGTCGGCGATATCGACTATCTCGAGTCGACCGTACTCACGGATATCCAGGCGTTTCCGGAACTCTACGACGTCATCGTCGCGGACAGAAATACCCGTTGGGTCGAGCAGATCATTGCTCTGCTAAACGATGACGACGATTACCTCATTATCGTCGGCGCTTTACACCTGGTCGGCCCGGACGGCGTTCCGGCGCTGCTCAGGGCCCAGGGCACCGACGTCAATCAGCTTAAGCAGACGGAGTAAGTACAGGCATGAGTCTTTACAGTAATGCGCGGGAAGTGATTGCCGGCGGCGTCAATTCGCCGGTGCGCGCTTTTGCCGGGGTCGGCGGTGAGCCGGTGTTCTTCAAATCGGCGCACGGTTCGCGCGTGCAGTCCGAGGACGGCCGGGAGTTCATTGACTACGTGGGTTCCTGGGGTCCGATGATCCTGGGTCATACGCACCCGGATGTCATCGAGGCGGTGACCGAGACCGCGAAACACGGCCTGAGCTTCGGCGCACCCTGCGTGCTGGAAACCGATCTCGCACGCAAGATTCTCGAATTGATGCCGCGCATGGAAAAGCTGCGCATGGTCAGCTCCGGCACGGAAGCAACCATGAGCGCCATCCGCCTGGCGCGGGGTCACACCGGCCGCGACAAGATCATCAAGTTTGAAGGCTGCTATCACGGTCATTCCGACTCGCTGCTGATCAAGGCTGGCTCCGGGGCGCTGACACTTGGCGTACCGAGCTCGCCGGGCGTCCCCGCGGGTCTCGCTGAGCACACCGTAACACTGCCCTTTAATGACCTCGATGCGCTGGACAAGGCCTTCGACGAGATCGGCAGCGACGTCGCCTGCGTGATCGTCGAACCGATCACCGGCAACATGAACATGATCCTGCCGGTGGCAGGCTACATGCAGCGACTGCGAGAGCGGTGCACCGCATCAGGCACCCTGCTGATCTTCGACGAAGTCATGACCGGCTTCCGGGTCGCGAAAGGCGGCGCGCAGGAGTTGCTGGATATCGATCCGGACCTGACCACGCTCGGCAAGATTGTCGGTGGCGGCCTGCCCGCGGCGGCTTTCGGTGGCCGTGCTGACGTCATGGCATCCATCGCCCCGGACGGACCGGTGTACCAGGCGGGCACCCTGTCGGGCTGTCCTGTGTCGATGGCCGCCGGTCTGAAGACACTGGAACTGATCGACCAGCCGGGCTTTTACGAGTCGCTGAACGACAAGACCCGACGCCTCACCGACGGATTCAAGGCCGCAGCCGACGCGGCCGGTGTGCCCATGGCCGTGGTGCAGGCAGGTGGCATGTTCGGCTTCATCTTCAGCGAGGCATCGCCGGTAAGCAGCTACGAACAGGTAGCGGCAGCGGATATCGACCGTTTCCGGGCCTTCTTCCACGGCATGCTTGAGCGGGGCGTCTACCTCGCACCGTCGGCCTTCGAGGCAGGCTTTATCTCGGCGAAACACAGCGACGAAGAAATCGATCAGACGGTCGCCGCGGCCGCCGAGGTGCTGAAGGCGATCGCCTGAGTCGGCTAGCCGGCCTCCGGTGCATCGGAGGACGGCATCCTGACCTGCTCAAGCACGGCAGCGACAATATCGAGTCGCTGCCGGCAATCGGCGCGCTCCAGGCACATTTGCTTTTGCTCGAGCGCGATCGGCAGAATTTCAAGGAATCGGTTGGCGACCCAGCCGGCGTCGTCGAAATGACGGTCCAGCTCTTCGTACAGGCGCCCCAGGTCGTCCAGGATCGCTTCGAGAATCTCCGCCAGGGACGCGTAGTCATTCGGCAGCACCATCGGCGTCTCGCCGGGAAGGATCTCGATCTGCCCGATATTGAGCCCGTCGTCCCGGCGTTCGACGGACGTCAGTTCAAACTTATGCGTGCCGATGGCAGTGACACCGAGCAGCCCGTCGCTGCCCTGGTAGAAGTCGACGATTCTCGCCAGCGTGCCCACCGAATACGTGCTCGCCGGCGTGCCGGCTTCCTGGCCCTCACGGATCAGCAGCACCCCGAAGGACGTGTTGTCCTTCATGCACTGGCTGACCATGTCGACGTAGCGTGTTTCAAAGATTCGGAGCGGTAACGGTCCGCCCGGAAACAACACGGTATTCAATGGGAAAAGCGGTACCTGCACAATGCTCTCTATCGCCGGGGCTTACAGTATAGAGCCTTAGTCTCCGCTCATGAACGCGTACGCTGCAGCAGCGACGTCAGCGTCTGTCGCGCTCCACCAAAGCCGCCGTTGCTCATGAATACGATGGAGTCACCACTTTTGGCGGCTTTTGACAGGTCTGACACCAGCAGATCGTAGTCCGCAAAGCTCCGCAGACGATCGCCCAGCGGCTCGAGCGCCTCATCGAGCGAGCCGCTCACCTCGGCGTCTCGATACACCCAGACAGCATCGGCCTGCTCCAGCGAATCAGCCAGCGTCGCGTTGTGCACACCCATCTTCATGGTGTTTGAGCGCGGCTCCATTGCGACCAGAAGCCGACGATCCGGAAAACGGCGGCGAAATCCGGCAAGCGTGCGGCGAATCGCCGTCGGATGGTGGGCGAAGTCGTCGTAGATCGCGATATCCCCGACCGTCGCGGTGCGCTCCATGCGCCGACGAATCCCGTCAAAGCGACCGAGGGCGTCGACCGCCTTGTGGAACCGGACGCCGGCGTGGCAGGCCGCTGCGACGGCAGCCACGGCGTTTTCGAGATTGTGGCGTCCGCCGAGTTTCCAGCGCGTCTCGGCCGGTTCACCCTTGCCGCGATGGATACGCAAGCGACGCTCCGTCGCGTCCAGGAACTCGCCACGCCACGAGCAAGACTCCGTCAGGCCGAAGGTCTCCGTTGGCGTCCAGCAGCCGGCTTCCAGCAGCGCCGCCAGCTTGTCATCGGCACCATTGACCAGCACGCGCCCGGAGCCGGGTACCGTCCGGAGCAGCTGGTGAAACTGCCACTGGATAGCGTCGAGATCGGCGTAGATATCCGCGTGGTCGAACTCCAGGTTGTTTAAGACCAGCGTCGTCGGCCGGTAGTGCACGAACTTCGCACGCTTGTCGAAGAATGCCGTGTCGTATTCATCTGCCTCAACGACAAACACCTTGCCGTCACCAAAGCGAGCCGAAACACCGAAATTCGCTGGAATTCCGCCAATCAGGAAGCCCGGCGCAAGACCCGCGTCTTCAAGAATCCAGGCGAGCAGGCTCGCCGTGGTGGTCTTGCCGTGGGTCCCGGCGACCGCCAGCACATGCTGGCCGCGCAGGACGTGATCGGCGAGCCACTGCGGGCCTGACTGGTACGGCAAATCGGCGTCCAGCAACGCCTCGACCACGGGCGCGCCACGACTCATGACATTGCCAACCACGACAACATCCGGTGCGGGCGAAAGCTGGCCCGCGTCAAAACCCTCATGGATATCGATACCGAGCTCACGCAATTGGGTGCTCATCGGCGGGTAAACGTTCGTATCGCTGCCGGTGACGTGGTGGCCGGCCGCCTTGGCGAGGGCGGCGATTCCCCCCATGAACGTGCCGCAGATACCCAGAATGTGTACGTGCATACCGCTGGAATCCCGGATCAGGTCGTCGGCGTTTGCTGCAGCACGTTCATGAAGTCAGTAAACAGAAACTGGACGACAAAAACAAACGCCGCAATAGCAACGCCGCTCATCAGGTTGATGTCGGTCGTTCGCGCAATAATGTGGCCCTCGATCTGTACGGTCCAGAACCACAACAGCAGGAGCCCGAGGCTCACCATGAGCGGCGCACTGTCCAGCGGAAAAGCGACCACGAGGAGCACAATCACCAGACTCACGCAGCTGGTTGCACCGAGGATCGCGGTAAAGCACTGTGCCATGCGTGACTGGCGACCGCGCGCGGCGATAAACAGGCCATAGGCGAGTAAGGAGAACAGCACGCTTGCGACGGCAACCGCGATGTCGAAAGTGGTAAAGCTGGCGATCAGCGCCCAATTCAGCAAGGTTACAAAAAACCAGAAGGCCGAGGCGACGACGAGAAACAGCGAGGACCGCGGGATGTCCTCCGGTCCTTTCCTCAGCAGCGCGATGTCGATGAATGTCAGCAATAGAAGTGGCATGCGGCGGAAGCATAGAGCAATCCGTGCTGCGGAGCATGTTACCCTTCGCGCTGTTATTCTCGCTGTCGCGGTTCACCATGTCCGACTACCAGTTCGTTGACGATTTTTACGACGTCATCGAGTCACTCAAGGCGACCGAGACGGCCGGTGTCGACACCGAATTCCTGCGGGAGAAGACCTATTTCTCGCAGCTGTGCCTGATTCAGTTTTCCTCCGGCGAGGCCATTTACTGTATCGATCCGATGCGGCCTCACGACTACACCGATTTCTGGGATGCCCTGTGCAGCTCGCGGTGGATTGTGCATTCCGGCCGCCAGGACACCGAAGTCATTTTCCAGACAGCCGGCAAGCTGCCGGAGCGACTGTTCGATACGCAAATCGCAGCGGGCCTGCTTGGCATGGCGCCGCAAATGGGCTACGCGAATCTTGTCCAGACCTTGTTCGACGTGCAGCTGCCGAAGTCGCACACCCGGGCGGACTGGTCCCGTCGACCACTGCCGTCGGAGTGGCTGCGTTACGCGGCGGACGACGTGACCTACCTGCTGCCGGCCTTGGCGTTACTGTCCGAGAAGCTCGACAAGGTCGGGCGGCTGGCCTGGGCCGAGGAAGACTCGTCCCTGTTGCTGGATCCCACTTTGTACGACCCGCAGCCTGAGGAAGCCGTGCATCGCGTGAAAGGCGCGAGAAATTTTCACGGTCGACGGCGGGCTGCCGCGGCCGCACTCGCCGAGTGGCGTGAAAAGGAGGCGGTCCGTCGCAACCGACCCCGGCAATGGATACTGCGCGACAGCACACTGCTGGACATGGCGGTTCGCCAACCTGCACGAGCCGGGGATTTGCGACGCATCGACGGGTTTCCGGCCAAACTGATCGACCGTGCCGGGGAGCGCCTGGTGAGCATCATCGCAAACGCGGGTGACGACGCGCACTACCGGCCGCCACGCCCGCCGGACGAAGCGCAGAAACGCCTGATCGGCGAGCTGCAGGCTCGGGTCACGGCTCGCGCAAAGGAGCTCGATATCACCGCCGAAGTCCTGGCGCCCCGCAAGGAGCTCTCGGCTGCCGTTGTCGTCGGCAGCCGGGACACGCGCGTGTTCGGGGGATGGCGTCGGGATGTCATCGGTGCCGAGCTGGCAGCGATGCTCTGATACCCGGTTGCCCGGCGGACGCTAGCCGATCGCGGCTACCAGGCGCGCGTTGACCTCGTCGATACTGCCTTCGGCCTCGACCGTTTTCAGGTTGCCGCGAGACTCGTAGTAACCGATGACCGGTTCTGTCTGCTTGCGATAGACGTTCAGGCGATTGGAAATCGTCTCTTCGTTGTCATCTTCACGCTGCACCAGCTCGCCACCGTCCGCCGTCACGGCGTCGAGCTCTTCTTGTGTCGAGTAGTAGATGTTCAGCAGCTTGCCGGTCTTCGAGCAGGTCCGGCGTCCGGTCAGTCGCTTCATCAGCACTGAGAAATCAACGTTCATCAGAATGGCGGCGTCGAGCGGCGCGCCGATGTCGGCGAGCAGGTCTTCGAGATCGCTGGCCTGCTGCTCGGTCCGCGGGAAACCGTCCAGGATAAAGCCGTTCGCCGCGTCCGCCTCGGCCAGGCGTTCGCGAATGATACCCAGCATGATGTCGTCCGAGACGAGGTCGCCAGCATCCATGATGGCCTTGGCCTTCTGGCCGAATTCGGTGCCCGAGGCGACTGCCGCACGCAGCATGTCACCGGTCGAGATATGAGGAAAACCCATATCGTCCTGGAGTTTTTTCGCCTGCGTTCCTTTCCCGGAACCCGGCGCACCAAGCAGTACGATTCGCATGTATCGGTCTCTGATCTGAGTCGCGCGCGGCGGCGCGGAAAGGGTCGCTACGCTACAAGCTGCAGACGCGGAGGTCAAACACCGCGCAGTAGTGATCCGGGCACACGATTCCGCTATTCTCGCGACCGGGAACAACCAAGGGGAGCCCCATCATGTCAGCGATGAATGCGTTCTATGCTCAGTCCGGCGGCGTTACCGCCGTTATCAACGCGTCCGCCTGCGGCGTCATCGAAACCGCCCGCAAGCACAAGGGCAAGATTGCGAACGTGTATGCCGGCCGCAACGGCATCATCGGTGCCCTGACCGAAGACATGATCGATACCAATCGTGAGAGCGCTGCCACCATTGCCGCGCTGAAGCACACGCCCGGCGGTGCTTTCGGCTCGGCACGCTACAAGCTGAAGAGTCTCGAAGAAAACCGGGCGGAATACGAACGACTGATCGAGGTGTTCGCTGCGCACAATATTGGCTACTTCTTCTACAACGGCGGTGGTGACTCGATGGACACCGCCCACAAGGTGTCACAGATCAGCAAGCGCATGGGCTTCCCGGTGACCTGCCTCGGGGTGCCGAAGACCGTCGATAACGATCTGCCCATCACGGATTGCTCACCGGGCTTCGGTTCCGTCGCGAAATACGTCGCGGTGTCGACGCAGGAGGCCGCGCTCGACGTCGCGTCGATGGCGGAGACCTCGACCAAGGTGTTCGTACTGGAAGTCATGGGGCGCCACGCGGGCTGGATTGCGGCGGCCGGTGGCCTGGCCGGCTCCGAGCCCGGCGATGCGCCGCACATCATCCTGTTTCCCGAAGTGCCCTTTAATCGCGCCGCCTTCCTGAAACGGGTGAAATTCTGCGTACAGAACTACGGGTATTGCGTCATCGTCGTCAGCGAAGGAGCCGCTTACAAGAACGGCAAATTCCTCGCCGAGGCCGGCACTCGTGATGCTTTCGGCCACGCTCAGCTGGGCGGCGTCGCGCCGGTGGTCGCCGGCATGGTCCGCGACAACCTGGGTTACAAGTACCATTACGCCGTCGCCGACTACCTGCAACGCTCTGCCCGCCATATCGCCTCCGCGGTTGACGTCAAGCAGGCTTACGCGGTCGGCAAGTCGGCCGTCGAATTCGCCCTCAAGGGCCACACGGCCGTTATGCCGGTGATCAGGCGCAAATCGGACAAGCCGTATCGCTGGACGATCGAAAAAGCGCCGCTTTCGCGGGTCGCAAACCAGGAAAAAATGATGCCGAAGAAGTTCATTACGAAGGATGGCTTCGGGATTACCGAAGCCTGCCGACGGTACCTGGCGCCGCTGATCAAGGGTGAAGATTATCCCCCTTATGTCAATGGCTTACCGAAGGTAGCGACGCTCAAGGGTGTGTCGGTCAAGCCGAAGCTGAAGACGAAATTTGTGGTATGATTCGCGCACTTTTTGACCGCCCGCGGAGAAAAATTCTTTAGACCGTGCGGTCGGTCAGCATCAATAAAGAAAAATTTCATTCGGTGGGGGGACCCCGAACGCTTCGCAGCTGAGGTGCAGTCAATCGCACCTCGCGTCGCTGCGCGTCGCGCCTGTTCCCTCCGGACGACTATGACGGAGTAATTACCAGTATGTCAGTTGCGATAATCCTGGCCCTGTCCCTTTTCGGACTTGTTGTGGCCTTCTACTACTCACGCTCGGTCAGCCGCGTCGCGGTCGACATGGGTGTCGAAGACGCCGAGACGCGCGGCAAGCTGCGCAAGATCCACTCGGCAATCGCCGACGGTGCGATGGCTTTCCTCAAGCAGGAATACAAGTTCATGGCCATTTTCATGGTCCTGTTCGGCCTGGTCATCGCCCTGCTGATCGACGATCACCACACCGAGAACGTCAACGAAGGCATCTACACGGCCGTCGCGTTCATTTTCGGTGCGATTATTTCGATCGCCAGTGGCTACATCGGCATGAAGATCGCCACCGCGGGCAACGCCCGTACCACGGTGTCGGCCAACCAGTCGCTCTCCAGCGCGTTTAACCTCGCGCTGCACTCGGGCGCGGTCATGGGTTTCGCACTGGTCAGCCTCGCCTCACTCGGCATGCTGCTGATCTACCTGGCGCTCAAGTACGTGCTGCCGGACGACCTGCCACCGCATGTCCTGATGGAAGTGATTGCAGGTTTCGGTCTCGGTGGTTCAGCCATCGCCCTGTTTGCACGCGTCGGCGGCGGCATCTTCACGAAAGCCGCTGATGTCGGCGCCGACCTGGTCGGCAAGGTCGAGGCGGGCATTCCGGAAGACGATCCGCGTAACCCGGCGGTGATCGCCGACAACGTGGGCGACAACGTTGGTGACGTTGCGGGCATGGGCGCTGACCTGTTCGGCTCCTGCGCCGAAAGCACCTGTGCTGCCATGGTGATCAGTGCCGTGGCCTTCGCCGGCAACGTCGATGCCCTGCTCTACCCGATCGTGATTTCGGCGATCGGCATCCCCGTCAGCCTGCTGACGATCATGCTGATCCGTGTCAACACCGAAGAGCAGGTCGGCCCGGCGCTGAAGCGCATGCTGATCATCTCCAGCGCCATCATGGCCGTCGTCATGTATTTCATCACCGACATGCTGGTGCCGGCCGATTTCGTCATCAACGGTGTCGAATACACGTCGCTCGGCGTGTACCTGTGCTTCCTGACCGGCCTGATCGCCGGACTCGTCGTAGGGCTCCTGACCGAGTACTACACATCGGATGCCTACAGCCCTGTGCGTGAAGTCGCGGAGTCGACACAGACCGGTACCGCAACCAACATCATTTTCGGACTCGCGCTCGGTTACAAGAGCGCCGTCGGACCCTACCTCGCCATCGGCCTGGCCATCTACATTCCGTGGATGCTGGCCGGCATGTACGGCGTCGCCATCGCCTCGCTGGGTATGCTCGGTACACTGGTTATTGCGCTGACCATCGACGCTTACGGCCCGGTGGCCGACAACGCCGGCGGTATCGCCGAGATGGCCGGTATGCCCGAGCACGTCCGTGAACGCACCGACGTGCTCGACTCGGCCGGCAACACCACGGCCGCTATCGGCAAGGGCTTCGCGATCGGCGCGGCCATCCTGACGTCGCTCGCTCTGTTTGCCGCGTTCCTGACCCGCGCCGACGTGCTGCTGAAGGAACAGGATCCGACCTCCGACCTGCTCGGTACGATCAACCTGCTCGACCCGATGGTCTTCAGCGGCTTGTTCATCGGTGCCGTTTTGCCGGCCCTGTTTACCGCCATGACGATGAAGTCGGTTGGCTCAGCCGCGTTCAAGATGATCGAGGAAGTGCGACGCCAGTTCCGCGAGATCCCGGGCATCATGGAGGGCAAGGGCGATCCTGACTACGCACAGTGCGTCTCGATTTCGACACAGGCCGCGGTTCGCGAAATGGTCGCCCCCGGCATCCTGATTATGGGTGCACCGCTGGTCACAGGCTTCCTGTTCGGCATCCAGGCCACGGCCGGACTGCTGGCGGGCTCGCTGGTCGCCGGTGGCGTACTGGCGATCTCCGCGTCGAACTCGGGCGGTGCCTGGGACAACGCCAAGAAGTACATCGAAGCCGGCAACCTCGGCGGCAAAGGCACCGAAGCCCACAAGGCTGCGGTTGTTGGCGACACGGTAGGCGATCCGTTGAAGGACACGTCCGGCCCGTCGCTGAACATCCTGATCAAGCTGTCAGCCATCCTGTCGCTGGTGTTCGTACCGTTCTTCGTACAGTACGGCGGCATCCTGCTGAAGTTCATGTAAGAACGAAGCAACCAAGAAACGAAAAAGCCCGGCCGTGTGCCGGGCTTTTTTCTGCGAGAAGGCCGAGGCTCACAAGTCGGCGTGGTGTCGGGCCGACTGTGACGTATGCGGCAAGGCGCCGTGTTACATCCTCACCGAGACCAGACGCTTGCCTTACGTCTGATATCCTGGCTACTGTTGAGCCAAATTCGACCAAATCTGCATGATTTGAGCGTACCGAAAGATCAACGAATCTGGGACTTCAATGAACTACGAGTACGATCCAGTCTGCGGCTACTGGTTGTACCTAAGTGTCTTGGTTATATGACTTCAAATCTGGGCCCAATGACAGACGGCGACGGAATGACGCGTGACACTCGTGCGCCGGATGGCCTCTACGTTTTATCCGGCTTCATGCTGTTGGGCGTAATTGCCGCCATCTTCTACGCCTACAAATCTCCATCGTTTTTAGTGGTCGCACTGGTCTTTGGCCTGCCCTTGCTTTACTCCGGTCTGGGTTTGGTTAGAAAATGGAAAGGTGCAAGAGTGATTACAATCGTGTTGTTGTCTCTAGTGCTTCTGCTTGCCGTCGCTAACCTGGCCGGCCTCTTATTGCTTGATATTGCCAATGAATTAGGTGAAGAGGTATTCATACGACAACTGATCCAGAACGGCATCAGAGCGCTTGTTCTCCCGGCCGCATTGCTCTATTTGTTCAGCAAACGCGTTCGGTCTTTTTACGCTGACAAGGATCTGGTCGGTTAACGTCCGTCGGGACCCAACTTCTGCTCGAAATTCGGTTGAATTGCCGATCCGACGACGGCGTTGCCGAGACGCTCGACCGGTCAGCTGCCCGTGTTCAGAATCCGGTAAGTTCCCGTCGTGCCGGTGCCGAGGGTCGCGGGTGATTCCACAAAATGACCCTGCATAAAGTCCACGCCTTCGCGGCGCAGCCAGTCAAAGTCTTCCTGGTGTTCAACCTGTTCGGCAACGACGCGGAACTGCATCGTGCGCGCGAGCTTGATCATCGCTGAGACCATCTCCTGATTCACTTCATCGGTGTTCAGGTTACGCGTGTACATGCCGTCGATCTTCAGATAATCGATCGGCAGGTGCTTCAGACTTGAGAAAGAACCCAGGCCACTGCCAAAGTCGTCCAGCGAGAAATCGCAGCCGATGCCGTGCAGCACCTCGATAAAACGCTGCGCGTGTTGCACATTGTTGAGAATCGCTTTCTCGGTCACTTCAAAACAGATTGACGACGGCGAGACCGCTGTCCGGTCGAGGCCCTCGACAACGAACCCCAGGAACGCTTCGTCGGCCAGCGTTTGACCAGACAGGTTAATGGAACAGCTGCGCTTGCCGGCCAGCTTTATGTCACCGCTGGCGAGCGCGGCCAAGGTGGCGTTGACGACCCAGCGGTCGATCTGCGGCATGAGCTGGTAGCGCTCGGCCGACTTCAGGAACTCGGAAGTTTTCACCGTCTTGCCACTGCCGTCTGGCAGACGAATCAGCACCTCAACGGCCGGACCGGTGCTGACGTTGTTGGACATCGCGATGATCGGCTGGACGGCCAGCTCGAAGCTGTCTTCGTGCAGCGCGTCCTGCAATTCACGCAACCACTGGATGTCGCCGCGTTCGCGCGCGATCAATTCGTCCTTGGCGGAATACACGTGCACTCTTCCCTTGCCTTGTTGTTTGGCAACGTAGCACGCGGAGTCAGCGGCGCTCATGACGTCCTGGACGGTGCCACTGACGTGGCTGATTTCCACCAGACCGATGGAGATGCCGATATTGAAGATCTTGTCTTTCCAGACGAAGCGGTACTTTGCGATGGCATCGCAGACGTCGCTTGCGATCTGGCGCGCCTTGTCGATCGGGCAGCCGATCAGCAGTGCGCCAAATTCATCGCCACCGAGCCGACCCACAAAGTCGGAGTCGCGAACCTGTTCCTTGATCAGGGCGGCAACCTCCCGAAGCATGTTGTCGCCGGCGAGGTGACCGCAGCTGTCGTTTACGGCCTTGAAGCGGTCGAGGTCCATGTAGAACAGCATGTGTACCGCTTCTTCAGCGTGTGCGGTGTCCATCGCCTCATCGAGTCGACGCTCGAATTCGCGGCGGTTGATGAGGCCGGTCAGCGGATCGTGCGTCGCCTGGTAGCTCATCTTGCGCGTCAGCCCGCGAAGTTCGCTGACGTCGTGCACCACCACCACGGTGCCGGAAATGCTCTTGCCCGGCCCGCGAATCGGCGACGCCGTGATTTCGACCGAGTGTTCCTGTTCGCCATCGTTGGAAATCATCACCGCGCGTCGGCCCATGTTGACGCGTCTGCGAATAGCCAGACAACGCTCCACAGGATCACCCAGCGAACGGCGATCGACGTCGTCGACCAGCTTGAACAGCTCTGCCGTGCGGTGGCCGACAGCGTCGTCCCGCTTGACCCCGAGCAGGGACTCGGCGGCAAGGTTCATGTAGTCGATCCGGCCTTCGTTGTCCGTGGTCAGTACACCCTCGGCGATCGACTCAAGCGTGTACTGTGCCTGGCGTTTGCTGCGCGACAGTGACACTTCGAGGCTCTTGCGGTGACTGACGTCGCGCGCGATGGTCAGGATCGCCGGACGACTGTTGAATTCGATCGTTGAGCTTTGCGCCTCGACCCAGAGTCCGGATTCGTTGCCGTTGATGAGCTGGATTTCCAGCCGGTTGGGCGTGTTCTGGCCCGCGAGACGTTTCGTCATCGTCTTGCGAAACAGCGCGCGATACGCCGGCTTGACGAGGTCCGCAACATCCCGGCCCGTCAGCTGCGCCGGTTCAAGGCCGATCAGAGACGCCGCTGACTCGTTGGCGAGCAGGATCTTCTCGTCGTGGATGAGCACGATCTCGGGCAGGGTTTTTGTGAACGCGTGAAACAGGCGATCGCGGCCCTGGATCTTCTGGTCGCGTTCGCCGAGCGCGTCCAGCAGTTTGTTGACCGTTACGGCGAGGCGTGCCGAGCCGTCGTTGCCATTGATTGGCAGCCGGCGACCAACGGCCGCATCACCGGAGGCGGCGACGACCTCGTCATGCAGCGCATCGACGCGGCTGGCCAGGCGTTTCTTCGACGTGTATAGGACAACGGCCGCAACCAGGGTCAGCAGCAGCAGGAATGACAGGGCGATCGCGACGGTAACGGCGCTCATCGCGACGCTCCCGGTCGGGCGCTGGTCTTCCGTGCGTCACGCATCCGTCATTGCCTAACGTATTTTCCCCCGCTGTCATTCATTGGCAGCGCTTTGCTATTATTCGCCGCGCCGGCGCAATCTCCGGAAAAAAACGAAGTGAAACCGGCACTTGGCTTTCAGTCTGTAAGGATAGCCCGATCGTGGTGCCACGGGCTCCTCGATTCACCATAATTCCAAGCACTGGCAAAGAAAAGCGGCGAGAAATCGCGCTTTTGTGACTTCGACACTTGCAGGATTAGATTCAATGGATATCGACTACGCGCGCCAGCAGATGGTAGACCAGCAGGCGCGGGCCTGGGATGTACTGGACCCGGACATTCTCGACGTGATGGCGAGCGTTCCTCGCGAGGACTTTGTACCCGAGATATATCGCGCGATGGCGTTTGCCGACGTGGAGATTCCGATAGGTCACGGCGAGAAAATGATGACGCCGACTTACGAAGGCCGAGTTTTGCAGGCGCTGTCGCTGACGCCGGACGATTCGGTGCTTGAAGTTGGCACCGGCTCCGGGTTTCTGACGGCCTGCCTGGCATCACTCGCAAACGAAATCACCAGTATCGATATTCACGCAGACTTCACTCAGACCGCGCGCGAGCGGCTCGCAGGTTTCGATAACATACAGCTGGAGACGATGGACGCTACTCAGTCACTGCCGGAGGGTCATTTCGAGGCGATTGCGGTTACCGGCTCCATCGAGACGTTTGATTCGCGCTTTGTCGACGCCCTGGCCCCGGGTGGCCGCCTGTTTGTTGTGGTCGGCAAGCATCCCGCCATGGACGCGCGGCTGGTTACACGGACGAGCGATTCAGACTGGAGCAGTGACGCCCTGTTTGAGACATCGCTGAAAGCCCTGGTGCACGGTGCGCCGCCGCCCGGATTTACGTTCTAGACGGTTTTTTTTTGGCCCGACGAAACTAGTTGGTCATCAGCAGCATCTATAGGGGCAGGGAAGAACAAACGCCTTGCACTGATATAGTGATATAGTAGACTATAACACCTATAGCCACTGCGGGTATTTGCAGGTTGCATAAACGTATGAAAACAAACATCAAAATCACGATTTTACCGATCGTCGTACTGAGCCTGCTGATGCCGGCGGCGAGTCGCGCGGATTCCTTGCTCGACATCTACCAGCAGGCGCTGCAAAGCGACCCGCTGATCCACGAAGCGGAGGCCCGTCGCCTCGCGGCGCTGGAAGCCAAGCCGCAGGCGCGCGGTGTATTGCTGCCGCAGATCAACGCGAGCGGCGACTGGACGCAGTCGGAATCCTCGGGCGCCAACGTCCAGTTCGACTCGGACCAAAACCAGTTCCGGCCGGTCGATTCAGACTCTGAATCGGAAACGCGCCAGTGGCAGGTTTCCCTTCGACAGACCCTGTTCCGCTGGGACCAGATTGTCGGTTTGCGCCGCGCGGACAAGGTCGTTGCCCGGGCCGAAGCCGACCGCGAGGCGGCCCAACAGGATCTCATCGTTCGCGTCACGCAACGCTACTTTGACGTGCTGGCCGCCGAAGATCGGCTCGTCGCAATCAATGCCAACAAACAAGCGATTGCCAGGCAGCTTGAACAGGCCAAGCAGCGCTTCGACGTCGGCCTGATCGCGATTACCGACGTGCAGGAATCACAGGCTGCGTTTGACGAATCGGTCGCCAACGAAATCGCGGCGAAGCGATCTCTGGCCACTGCCCGCGAGTTGCTGCGTGAAATAACCGGCACCTACATTCGTGAACTGTCGGCACCGATGGAGAATTTCCCGCTGAACTCGCCACAGCCGGCGGCCGAGAAAGACTGGGTCGACCTGTCCATGACGCAGAACCTGTCCCTGGTGGCGGCGCGCCTTGATGAAGAAGTTGCCCGCGACCAGATCTCGCTGCAGCGCAACGGCCATTACCCGACGCTCGATCTCGTTGTATCGACCGGTAATCGCGATACCGAATCGGATCGCAACGTCGACGGCAGCCCGTTTTTCCCGGCCGACAGTGAAGGTGACAGCGACAGCATCAGCCTGCAGTTCAGCGTACCGTTGTTTGCCGGCGGGACAACGTCGTCTCGCGTCAAACAGGCAATCTACGAGCATCGTGCCGAGCGTGAACGCCTGCAGCGGGTCACGCGCGAAACGGAACGCCAGGCGCGTGACGCTTATCTTGGCGTGCTGTCAGAAATCAGCCGCGTCAAGGCGCTGGAACAGGCCGTCGCCTCCAGCCGCACCGCGCTGGAAGCGACCGAAGCCGGCTTCGACGTCGGTACGCGCACCATCGTCGACGTGCTGAACTCGCAGTTTGCGCTGTACAACTCGATCACGAATTTCTACCAGGCTCGCTACGACTACATCCTGAACATGATGCGCCTGAAGCAGGCGGCCGGAAATCTGCAGGTGCAAGACCTGGAACGTCTCGACCAGTTTCTCGAGGCACGTAAGCCGCCGGAAGACCAGTTCGCCGAAGCCGAACAGGCGGCTACCGGGTCGCAATAAACGGCCGGATCAGCGACATCAGCTGATCCAGCGAACCGCGGTTTTCAGCAATAATCGCCCTGGAGGCGCTGCCGAGTTTCTCGGCAGCGCCTTCGTCGATCAGCAGCTCCGCCACCACGCGAGCGAGATCGGACTTGCCCTCCACCTGGCGACAGGCCCCTCGGTCGATAAACTGCCGGGCAATATCCTCGGCGTTGAAATTGTGCGGGCCAGTCAGGATCGGTAGCCCTAGCGCGCCGGGCTCCAGCAAGTTGTGGCCACCGATAGGCACAAGACTGCCGCCGACAAAAGCGATGTCACAGGCGGCATACATCGTAATCAACTCACCCATGGTGTCGCACAGAAACACCTGCGTGGACGGTTCACAGGGCCTGTGTTCGGTTCTTCGGACGAGCGCCAGGTGTTTCCGGGCCACCAGCTCGGCGACAGATTGAAAGCGTTCCGGGTGACGCGGCACGAGCACCAGCAGCAGGTCGTGATGCAGCTTTAACAGCGCCCTGTGCGCATCCAGAATCTGCCCCTCCTCTCCCTCGTGCGTACTCGCGGCAACCCAGACCGGCCGCACGCCGAAGGTCTCACGCCGAAAGGTTCGCCCACGTTCGACGACGTCATTGTCGAGTTCGACGTCAAACTTGATATTGCCCGTCACGCGCGTGCGTTCCCTGCTGGCCCCCAGCGAAATAAAACGGTCGGCATCGGCTTCGCTCTGCGCCGCGATCACGATGCCGTGCGACAGAGTCTCCCGAAACAGCGGCAACAGTTTGCGGTAGCTCTTCACCGAGCGCGGTGAGATGCGGGCGCTGACGAGCACGAGAGGAATGCCGCGCACGCCACATCCCTGGTAAAGATTGGGCCAGATCTCGGTCTCGAGAATCAACGCGATCGACGGGTCTGTGCGGGCAAAAAAGCGATTCACCGCGGTGGGTGTCTCGAACGGAATGTAGGAGTGCGTTACGTCGTCACCGAAACGCGAAAGCACTCTCGCCTTGCCGGTCGGCGTCACGGTGGTCACCAGGAGCGCCCGCCCGGGGTAGGCCTGCAACAAGGCCCGGATCAGCGGTTCAGCAGCAACCACCTCGCCGACGGATACGGCGTGCACCCAGATGGACTGCGTAAGCTTCGGATGACCGAGACCGAAACGTTGCCGAAAACCGGGGCGATACGACGGGTTGGCGACCGCGCGGATCGTCCAGTAGATCGCATACGGAAAGGTGGCCAGGTAGGCGAGCAGGTTGTAAAAGAATCGCAAGACCGTGTCCGCTAGTCTTTCATGCGCTCTATGATCCGGCTTGTCGAGTGCCCGTTGCGAAACGACAGCACGCGCACCTCGCCACCGTTGGCAAGGACCGCGCGTCCGCCGGCAATTTCATCGATAGCATAGTCCCCGCCCTTGACCAGCACATCGGGAAGCAACAGTTCAATCAGCGCTGCCGGCGTGTCGTCGGAAAACGCCACGACCCAGTCCACCGAAGCCAGTCCCGCGAGGACCAGCATGCGGTCTTCCAACGCGTTAATCGGTCGACTCTCACCTTTTAGCCGCTTGACGGAATCGTCGTCGTTGACCGCCACAATCAGACGATCACCGAGGCTCTTCGCCTCTTCGAGATAGGCGACGTGCCCGACGTGCAGGATGTCGAAGCAGCCGTTGGTCATGATCACCCGCTCGCCGCGCGTATGTGCTTCGTCTATCAAGGCCTTCAATTCGTCGGGCGACACCAGGCCGCGCCCGCCCTGCCCGCGTCGATGCAGCGCCGCCTGGATCTCGGACGGCGAAACGGTAGCGACACCGATCTTGCGCACGACCAGGCCCGCGGCGATGTTGGACAGGCCGGCTGATGACGCCAGGGACTCGCCGGCAGCCAGTGCGCCCGCCAGGGTCGCGATAACCGTGTCTCCAGCGCCCGTGACGTCGTACACCTCGCGCGCCTCCGTCGACAGGAACAACGGTTCCTCGCCGGATTCGAGCAACAGCATGCCTTTCTCACTCCGCGTGATCAGCAAAGCATCAAGCTGCAGGTCGTCGAGCATGGCGAGGCCTCGGCTGACGAGCTCCTCGTCCGTTTCGCAAACGCCGGCAACAGCCTCGAACTCACCCTGGTTTGGCGTGATTAGGGAGGCACCCCGGTATCTCGAAAAATCGGTGCCTTTGGGATCGACCAGCACGGGGACCGAGGCGTCACGACAGGCGGTGATCATCGCAGCCACATCGGTCAGCGCGCCTTTGCCGTAGTCCGACAGGATCACGGCGCCGCATCCGGCCAGCGACGAGCGCAGCTGATCCACCAGCCGCGCATCGTGCAGCGGTCTTGCCTGTTCTTCGTCGAGCCGGATGAGCTGCTGGCCACGCGACTGGACGCGTGTTTTTGTAATGGTGGGTCGATCACTGACCGCCAGAAAATCGCACTCGATGGCCTTGGCCGAGAGGATGTCGGTCAGATCGCCGGCAGCGGCGTCCTCGCCAACCACGCCGAACAGACGGGTGTTCACGCCGAGAGACGCCAGGTTGACCGCAACGTTGGCCGCCCCGCCGGGACGATCATCGTGTTCCTGCACGTGCACGACGGGGACCGGCGCTTCTGGCGATATGCGGCTGGTCGCACCGAACAGGTACTTGTCGAGCATGACATCGCCGGCCACAAGGACCCGGGTACCGGAAAAATCTGGGATCGTCTGCGTCACGCGCGCAATCTATCAGGAACCCCTTGAAACGCAAAGTGAAACACCGGCGGCGTGCCGCTGCGTGTCTCGCCTTTGCAACACTTTGTAATTCAGTCGGGACCGCCCTTCCCTGTGCACAAAACGCCCGTATCCTTAGTGTATGAGCAAAAGCGTCAGACAGCCTTCCGTAACGGTCTGGTACGACAGCCAGTGTCCGCTGTGCGTGCGTGAAATTGCCTTGATGCGCCGGCTGGACAAGCGCGGTGCCATCGACTTTGTTGACGTCTACGCCGGCGAATGTCCTCTCGACCGGCAGACGCTGCTCGAACGCTTTCACGCACAGGAGGCCGGCGGTGAAATGGTGTCCGGTGCCGCTGCTTTCGCGGCAATGTGGCGGGCTATTCCGCGCCTATCGCCGCTCGGACGCTTGGCACGATACCGCCCGGTGCTCTGGCTGTTCGAGCGACTTTACCGCGTGTTTCTTGCGGTCCGCCCGCTGATGCAGCGCCTCGCGCGTCGCTGGCTCGGCGACATGCCCGCCGCCCGCTAGTGCGGCGACGACCTACGTCCCGACTGCTGGTGCTCGATCCGCATCAACGGGTGCTGCTTTTCCATTTCTGTTTTCACACGGCAAACGGCGTTGAGAAGCGCTTCTGGGCGACACCAGGTGGCGGCCTGGAGAGTAACGAGTCATTCACCGACGCGGCTCGCCGCGAATTGCGTGAGGAAACCGGTCTCTTGCTCGAACCGGGCCCGGAAGTCGCCTGTAACCACGTCATCTATGACTTGCCCGACGGTGAAACCGTGCAGGCAGAAGAGCGCTTCTTCCTGGTACGGGCGCCCTCCGCGCAGATGTCTGCTGCCGGCCAGTCATCGCTGGAGCGCAAGGTGATACGCGATCATCGCTGGTGGTCGGTCCGCGACATTCGGGCGAGCGATGCATTGATCTACCCAACGGATATCGCTGATCTGGTCGCGAAAGCACTCCTGTCGCCGACGTCGCCTGCCCGGCCGCGGGAATTGCACCTTTAAGGTAAACTGGTCCCACCTGCCGTAGAGACGTTCAGCAATGCAAACCACAGTGCGACCAGGCGACCCGACCCGCTTTGCGTGTGTCCGCGGGATCGCTGCGTTACTGCTGGCCGCTGCAGGCTGTGTGTCGGCGCAAGCCCAGTCATCGACGCTCGCAAACGTCATCGAAGACCTTGACGGCGACATGATCCCCGATGCCCTTGGCCAGACGGTGACCGTGCGCGGCATTGCCGTTGCCAATGAATTCAGCGTGACGGTCGGACAGGCCCGCTATTACCGTGTCTTTATGAGTGACGAAACCGCCGGCATTCTTCTGCAGACTCAGGATGCGTCGGTGATTTCCTGGGTTCAGCATGGTGACGAACTCGAGGTCACGGGTACGGTGGGTTTTCACCATGGCAGCCCGACGATCACGCCGACGGACGCGACCCGCCTGGGCCGGTCGCAGCCGCCTGAGCCGCGACCCGTGTCGATCGCCGACCTGAACACAGATAAGTACGAAGGCCAGTTGATCGTTGCCACCGGTCGGCTGACCAATGCGCAGAACATAGAGCTGGTCGATGGCGAGAACGCCGTCAGGGTCCGGGCACGAAACGTCCTGTTGCAAGACCTCGAATTCGCCCGCAAATTCCGGAGCGGCGGCAATGCACGAGTAACGGGGATCGCCAGCCAATACGACCCGTCTGCGCCCCACGATGGCGGCTATCGTATCGAACTGCTCGATCCGTCCAACGCCATCGAATTGCTGCCAGATTACCGTTGGGCCTACACCACGCTCGCCGTCGCTGTGCTCATCGCCTTCTTTGCCTGGCTGACATTGAACGCTCGCCGACAGGCCGAACGTGACCGGCTGTTGCTCAGGCAGGTCAACGCGTCGAAACAGGCACTCACCGAGAGCGAACAGAAGCTGCAACTCGTCGTCAGCGCGACCAGCGACGTGATCTGGGAGCTGTTTGTGGACGAGGATCAACTCGTGTGGGGCAGCGGCTCGAACGAATTATTCCAGGCGCCGCTAGAGCTCAAGGCGCAAACGCGGGCCGATTTGTTCGCCAATGTCCATTCGGAAGACAGGCAACGGGTCATCGCTGGCTTTAACGCCGCTCTCGACGCCAAAGGGGGGCGCTGGGACGACGAATACCGTGTTATCCGAAGCGACGGCAGCGTGTTGTTCCTGCGTAACCAGGCCATCATAAAACGAGACAACGAAGGCAAGCCCGGCACCGTTGTGGGTGCCCTGCAAGACATCACAGAAGCCGACGAAGAAAAGCACCGGCAATCAGTCATCGACGCGAGAATGCAACAGTCGCAACGAACCGAGAGCCTCGGTGTGCTTGCCGGCGGTATCGCGCACGATTTCAACAACATCCTCGCCATCATTATTGGCCAGGCCGAGCTCCTGCAGCAGGCCGACGTCGCTGACGATGATCGCAGGCGCCGCTCGCAGGAAATCGTTCGCGCCGCGATGCGGGGATCCAATCTGTCACGGCGCATGCTTGCGTACGCCGGTAAAGCGCCAGTCGAGAAACAGCAGGTGTCGGTCAACACGATTATCCGCGACATATCCGCATTGCTGTCGGAAGTCCTGTCCAAGAAGGTGATTCTCGTCGACGAGCTGCACAGCAATTTGCCGCCGGTACTGGGCGATGAAGGGCAATTGCAGCAGGTAATCATGAACCTGGTCATGAACGCCATCGAGTCCATCGGCAACAAGTCTGGCCAGGTTAAAGTGTCTACCGATCTCCGCAGCCTGATGCCTTACGAAGTGATGCAATCGGTGTCCGGCACCTTGCCCGGTGACCAGGTGTATGTCGTCATCACGATCGAAGACAACGGCGTCGGCATGGATTCAGGAACCCAGGCGCGCATCTTTGAACCCTTCTTCTCGTCAAAAGGCCAGTCTCGGGGGATGGGATTGTCGGCCGTTCTCGGGATTATCAACACCCACAACGGTCACCTGTTGCTGAAGTCAGTGCCCGGTGAAGGCAGCGTATTCAAGGTGCTGCTGAGCCCCAGCGTCTCGGCCGGTGACGCGCCGAAAGAGCCGACATCGCCAGCGGTCGCTGTCGGCACACTGAGCGGTGATGTGTTGGTCGCTGATGACGAGGACGGTGTCCGGGAATTCGCGTCGCATGCGCTGCGCTCACTGGGTGCGAACGTCATCGAAGCTCGCAACGGCGAAGAGGCGATGGCCGTTTTCAGGCATCATCCGGGCGAATTGCTGTTGGCCGTGCTTGATGTATCGATGCCGGCGGTCAGCGGGCTGGAGGTCTATGAACGGATCCGGGAGCTGGATGCTGATTTTCCCATTGTCCTGTTCAGTGGCCACGGCGCGTATGAGGTCGAATCGCAGATCGACGATGCCAGACACCTCGTCGTACTGTCGAAACCGGTGAGTCTAAGAGACTTTCAACAGGCCATAGCGCGACTGATTCCATCGGCTCAGTCGCACAACACCGCTGCCGGCTAAGCCGGCGTGCTTGCGCGGGACAACAGCGTCAACCGCAGCGAGATCCCCATTATCCAGACGACGTAGACGGTTCCCACAATCCGTTCGTAGGCGCCTACCCAGCTGTCGTTGACCAGCAATGCTGTCGGGATTAACCAAAGCCAGATGCCGAAGCAAAATGCGCTGAACAGGCCGAGTGAGCGAGACAGACGCGACAAGCCGGGCTGCAGCGCCCCCATCGCAATGCCAGTAAGTGTGGCGACGATCCACAGCGGGTCGTCGGCCGCCGGGCCGCTGAGCTTCTCCGCCTCCGCCGCCGAAAAAAAGTAGGCGATGTACACGAGCACAACACCACTGGCGGCCAGCAGCGTCCGCCCGTACGGCCACAGTCGGCCGGTATCCAGGCCGGACAGCCCGGCGGCAAGCGCAAAGTGCGCTGCACTGAATAACACAAGTCCCACCGTGTGCAGCACACCCCAGGATTGTCGACTCAGCTCACTTACCGGCGTGGTCATCGCGTCCTGGCCGCTGACCAGCAGCACAACGATGTGCGAAAAGGGCGTCAGCATGGACGCGATGAACGCGAACCGTAGCGTCATGATTGTCGTGGCTCCTCGCTCAGGTCGAGCTGCAGTCTACCGTTGTTCGCATGACCCTGCTTGTCGTCGTCTGCGTCTCAACGCGTTGCAGAAATTTCTGATTCCGGCAGTCTATGGCGTGCATTGGCGCCGACACGGCAGACGGGGCTTGCCAGTCGCGTGAGCGTCTGTGCCACGGTCTCAAATTTCACTTTGCCAACCAGGAGCGTTGCAGCATGAGCCACGCCGAACAACACCGATCGCATCGTGCGGGCTGGCTGCGTGCCACGGTGTTGGGCGCGAATGACGGCATTGTTTCCACGGCCAGCCTGATCATCGGGGTCGCGTCCGCCGGTGCATCGCAGCAGCAGGTCCTGGTGGCAGGCCTTGCCGGCCTCGTGGCGGGCGCCATGTCGATGGCCGCCGGAGAGTATGTCTCGGTCAGCTCGCAATCCGATGCCGAGCAGGCAGATCTGTTGATCGAAGCGAGAGCGCTCGCCGAAAACGAAGACCTGGAACGAGAAGAGCTGGCCGAGATCTATCGTCAACGAGGTCTCAACGAACAGCTCGCCGAGCAGGTTGCGCGCGAGCTGATGGCCCACGACGCGCTCGCCGCGCACGCTCGTGATGAAATCGGCATATCCGAGATTCAGGCGGCCAGGCCGATGCTCGCGGCGTGGTCGTCGGCGACTTCCTTTACGATTGGCGCTGCATTACCGCTGTGCACCGCCTGGTTGTTTCACGGCGCCCGGCAGGTCGAGGCGGTCGCCGCGGCGTCTTTGTTGTTCCTGGTTATCCTCGGTAGCGTCGCTGCACGCGCGGGTGGTGCGTCCATGCTGCGGGGCGCGACGCGTGTCGCGTTTTGGGGTGCACTCGCCATGGTTGTGACAGCCGCTGTTGGCCGCTTTGTCGCTGTTGGCGTTTAGCTGGCCTAGTCGGGTGCAACAGCCAGTGCGCCGGGACGCCTCGGGTCGGCGGCCCCGTAGCTTGTGTCACCGTCGACGTAGATGGACTGCACGCTGCCGAAGGTCGGTGAAATTTCCACGGCATGACCTTTGCGTTGCAGCAGTCTTACGGTGTCCATCGAGTGTCCTCTTTCCATCTGCAGCGAATCGGCCTCATCGGCACTCCAGAGCTGATGTATCCGCGGCGCCATGGTCGCCTCCGCCACGTTCATGTCAAAGTCGACAATCGACACCAGCACCTGGGCTACCGCGGATATGATGCGTGTGCCGCCGGGGCTGCCGGTGACCAGTACGAGTTTGTCGTCCTTGAACACCAGCATCGGCGAGATAGTGCTGACCGCGCGCTTGCCGGGCTCCGGCCGGTTGTTCGGATTTGCCTGGAAGCCTGTCGCCCCCGGTTCGCCGACGGAAAGCGCGAAGTTGCCGATATGATCGTTCAACAGGACGCCGGTCCCGGGAATAGTCACGCCGGAACCGAACGATGAGCCCAGCGTGTAGGTATTCGACACGGCATTGCCGAAGCGATCGACAATGGAGTAATGCGTGGTGTCCCGGCTCTCCTCCTCGGGTGCCAGCGCGCCCGGCAGAATCTCGGAGAACGGCGTGGCTTTTTGCAGATCGATCGACGCCGCCAGGTCGTCGGCATACGCCTTGTCCGTCAGCAACGCGACGGGCATCGCAAACTGTGGCCTGCCGCCGGTGAATACGCTTCGGTCCGCGAAGACCCGCTTCAGCGCTTCTGCAAATACGTGGAAATAGTCCGCACTGCCGGCGCCCATGCCGCCGACATCGTGATTTTCGAGGATGTTCAGTAACTGGCAGACGTACACGCCGGAACTCGGCGGGACCATCAGCGCAACAACGTACTCCCGGTACGCGCAGCGGATAGGCTCGTCTTCATAAACCGCATACCCCTCAAGATCAGTACGCTTTAGAAACCCGCCTGACTCGGACATCGCTTCATCCATCAACGCTGCGATCGACCCGCGGTAAAAGGCGTCGGCACCCTCGTCGGCAATCGCTTCAAGCGTTGCGGCCAGATCAGGAAACTTGATGGTTTCGCCGGGCGCGTACAAGGTGCCGTCCGGTTTGAAGTAGACGCTGCGGGAACCGGAGTCCTGCGACAGCACCCTGCGCTTTGCCGCCAGCGCGTAATGCAGGTCGTCGCTGACCACGATGCCGTCTCTGGCGAGATCGATGGCTGGCTGCGCAACCTCCCGCCAGCTCATCGTGCCATAGTTTTCCAGGGCTCTCTGGAATCCGGCCACGGTGCCAGGGATAGCAGCCCCGGCGTAGCCGTAGCGATTGCTTCGGTTGATCTTGCCGGACTCGTCTCGATATACCTCCCGGTCCACAACAGCGGGGGCCGCGCTGTAGTAGTCGAGCGCGATTGTCTCTTTCGTCTCCGCCATGTGAATCAACATGAAGCCGCTGCCGCCGATATTGCCGGCACGCGGCAAGGTGACGGCCAGCGCAAGACCGGTGGCGATGGACGCATCCACAGCGTTGCCTCCCTGCGCCAGGATGTCGGCACCGATTCGGCTAGCAATGTCGTTTTGCGAAACGACCATCCCCCGGTCGGAGACGACCGGGTGGTGAATCGTGTCGTAACGAATGATCTGCCGGTTGGTGGGTGCCGGTTCCGGCGTCACCGGCTGCTGAGCCGCGGCGCACGCGGTGAGCGAACAGCCAACCAGTGCGAGAAACAACGTCATGCGCTTCACCTGTTTACTCCTGTGACTAAACACCCAGCGGGATGCCAAGTGTAAAGAAGCCGACCAGCAACGCCGTCCAGACCAGCAAAAATGCCATTGAGTACGGCAGCATGATCAGCAACATATCTCCGAACCCCATGTCGGGACGGAACTTGCGCATGAAGGCGAGGATAACGCCGGCGTAAGTCATCATCGGCGTAATAATGTTCGTCGATGAATCAGCGACCCGGAAGGCCGCGGCGACAAAGTCCGGTGTCATCGCCGGATTCACGAAATACAGCATCGGTACGAAAATCGGCCCGAGCAACATCCATTTCGATGTCAGACCGCCGATAAACAGGTTAATCAACGCGGTGGTAAACACGAAGCCGATGAGCAGCAGGACCGGAAATTTCTGCAGGCCCAGTGCCTGCAGGAACTCGGCGCCGAGGAAGGTAATCCAGGTGCCGAGCCCGCTGTAACTCAGTAAGCCGAGGAAGTTGTAGGTGAAGAACGTCAGCACCAGGATGTAGCCCAGCGTGTTCATCTGCTTCACCATCGCTTCGACGACGTCCCAGAGCTTGCCGAATCGGCCCGCGGCGACGCCGAATGCGACGCCGGTGATGGCGAAAAACAGCGAGATCAACAGGATGATGTTGTTCATCCACGGTGTTACTTCGTTGCCGGCGTCGTTGGTGAAAGTTGCCAGCGGCCCCGCTGCCAGGCCAACGATAATCGCTGCCGCAACCAAGGTGCCGAGGCCCGCAGCACGAAGACCCC
Organism: Pseudomonadota bacterium; assembly: GCA_038747355.1. Classification (GTDB taxonomy): domain Bacteria; phylum Pseudomonadota; class Gammaproteobacteria; order Steroidobacterales; family Woeseiaceae; genus UBA1847. Next base: position 116,995 of record JBCDJX010000001.1, read on the forward strand.
GACGTTCTTCTGACGTGAGTTCAAATTCGCCGGGACTGATGTCGTCCGGCACGACATAGTCCCCACCTTCGAGTTTTGGCTCGACATAGCGGCGTGTCACCCAGAAGCCGGTGAACGCCAGGAGGAATGTTGAAACGACGATGAAGTAGTAATGCATTGTCACCGGGTTCAAGGCTTCGCCGGAAGCGTTCTCGAACGGAATGCCCTGCGACTCAGCAAACACCTGTGCATTCAACCCGATAATGGCGTCAATGGGGCCCGGGACCACGTTGGCACTAAAACCCGCCGACACACCGGCGAATGCCGCCGCCATTCCGATAAGCGGATTGCGTCCCAGCCCGGCATACAAGAGACCCGCGAGTGGAATGAGGACCAGGTAGCCGGCATCCGTCGCAATCGAACTCAGGATCCCGATCAGCACCAGCAGCAGCGGCAGCAGCTTCTCCGGGATGTGGCTGCCGGCGCGTTTGATCAGGGCGCCAAACAGGCCGGAGTTTTCAGCAATGCCGACAGCCAGCATGACAACCAAAATGACACCGAGCACGCCGTTACCGAAAGCCAGCCAGTTGGCGACCAGCGCGTTGTCGAATATCCAGCGCGTATGCACGGCCTGATGCATGCCGTTGATCTGGTGCTGCACGGATTCACCGCCCGCCCCGACCGTCTCAAACGTGTAACCGGACATCAACACCGTCACCAAAAAGGCCGTCGGGTAAAAAGCCATGAAGATGATGACGGGATCAGGAATACGGTGACCGGCGCGCTCGATGAAGCCGGCAAAAGACTGACCGAAAGAGGACATACAGCAGTTCCGTGCAGAAGCGACGCCCGATTATAGCGACTGGCTCTATCGACGCCTGCACTAAACCGGTTTGCTGATCGTCGTTATTTATGCTATACAAAGTAATACATTTGTATACCGTTATGCATTACAGAGACTTCTACAACAGC
>JBCDJX010000002.1:0-83676 GCA_038747355.1 Pseudomonadota bacterium
GCCGTTGGTCATCGCGGCGCCGGTGCGTGCCAGGCCGTTGACAGCACGCTTCGCAAGACGCTTGAGATTGCGGTCACTCAATGGCGCATCCGTGGCGACCACGATCATGATGGAGCCGTCCGCGCTCGCGTCGTCGAGGGCATCCTTCAGGAAGTAACGGCCCAGGGCGCGGCCCACCTCGACACCGTTCATCGTCAGCATGCCGCCGTAGTTGCTTTGTACCAGCACACCCACTGTAAAACCGCCGAGCGTGTCGGGGAGTCGTCGACTGCTGGTACCGATGCCGCCTTTGAATCCGAACGCGACGCTGCCTGTCCCGGCACCGACCGTACCTTCGGCAACCGGTCCGCTGACCGCGCTGTCAATGGCGCCGGTGACATGCGCCGTGGTCACGGTTCTTGCCCGGATGTCGTTAAGGAAGCCGTCATTGGTCTCGCCGACGACCGCATTGACCGAGCGGACGGCCTCATTCCCCGGCTGCGCCAGTGTCCATTCGACGACCGCTGCCACACCCTCGGCAACATTCAACGTGTTGGTCAGCACGATCGGAGCTTCGATCTCACCGAGCTCCTGCACCTGCGTGGAACCCGCCAGTTTGCCGTAACCGTTGGCGACATAGACAGCCGCCGGGACCTTTCTCTGGTACAGGTTACCGAGCGCCGGGATGACGACCGTGACACCGGTGTTGACGGACTCGCCGTCCTGCAACGTGACCTGGCCTACTCGCACCCCCGCCACGTCGGTGATCGCGTTCAGGGGGCCCGGCTGCAGCACGCCGGGTGCGATACCGAGATCGCGGGCACGGGGTCGGTCGTCAGCCGAAGCCGCCGTGGCGAGGAGCGCGGCAACGCTGAGGAAACAAATCGATCGTCTCATGCGAAATTCCCGGGTGGTTTGTTTTAGTATAGGTCAGCAGGCCGAGTTACTTCGGATCGAGATCCAGCCGGGCTGACACGCGACCGGTACGACGTCGCTCGGTAAACATCGAGTATTCGATCGGTCGAAACGCGAGTACCGCGCTGGTGCCGATTTTCTCGTTCAGCGGCAGGCCGGCATCCTGCTCGGCAAGCTCCGCAAATCGCCGGGCAAGCTTGCCGACACCGTCCTGCATTTCCGCAATACTGTCAGCGGACAGCATGCCGCCAACAAATCGCAATTCCTCGCCGGCGGCGCGGAATTCGCTGGCATAGAACTCGGGCAGCACCTGTTCGCGAAAAAATCGGCTGACACTGCCGTTTTTTCGCCATGAAAAATTTCGCGTTGTCAGCAGGCGATAGCGGTTCTGCGGCAACAACTCGATGACCTTCAATCGGTTCAGGCGCAAAAGCGCGCTTTCGACCTGCCGTTCCGAAAATCGGTACTCATCGACGATCTGGCGAAACGACCACCGGTTCAACACCAGAAAGGTCACAACGAAGAAGTCCGGGTCGGTGACCAGTGCTTTTTCCTGCTCCACGGTGAGTTCACTGAGGAATTCGCGGCGGCGATTCACTCGTTCCATGAGCTCGGAAAAATCGATGCCGATCAGATCGAGCAGTTTGTCGAACCGGTCCAGTGAAAACTGCCCGTTGGCAAACAGGCGTTTGATGCTCGCTTCGCTGAGCGACAGATGCGTCGCGACGTCGCGGTAGGTCTGGCCGTTTTCGCGCAGCGCACGCTTCACTTCGTCCACCAGCGTTTGCGCCTGGCTCATAGCATCCGCCCCTCATAATCCCTAGAAAGTATCGTTATTTGATACTTATGGAGCATCCAAATGCAACTCTTTCGAAACAGTTATTGATATACGCGACCTTTGGCTAGTTTTCTCATCACATCCCAAGACGGAGATTGTCGTGAAAAAGCGCTTGTTCACCCTGTTGTTACTGGTCCCGGCCTTGTCGGCTTGTTCGCTGCTGGTCGGGCAGACCAGCGAGATTCGCAACGGAACCTCGAGCAGCCTGCTCGATTTCCTGTACCCCGGCGGCGAAATTCCGCCGGGTATCGACGAGCGTGTTCCGCAACTGGCACTACCGCTCAACGTGGGTATCGCATTCGTTCCCGACTCCTTCGGTCTCGGCATCAGCCAGGCGCAAAAGACGCAGCTGCTGGAGCAGGTCGCCGATGCGTTTAGTGACCGGCCGTATGTCAGGTCAATTCAGACCATTCCGGACGCCTACCTTCGTCGCCGCGGCGGGGTGCCCGCCATGCAACAGGTCGCTGCCCTGTTTGACGTTGATGTCATTGCGCTGGTGTCCTACAACCAGCATCAATTTACGTCCGATCGCGACTCAGCCATCCTGTATTGGACAATTGTTGGCGCCGCGGTTGTCAAAGGCAGCTCCAACGAAGTCCAGACGATGATCGATACCGCAGTATTCGATGTTGAATCGGCGAAATTGTTGTTCCGCGCACCCGGGCTGCACAGAGTGCAGCGGAACACCACCGTATTCGAAATTTCCCAGGACCTTCGTGCGCTCAGCATCGATGGTTTCCAGGCCGCAAACAGCGACATGATCCAGAATCTCGGCGTGGAACTGGATGCGTTTGAGCATCGTGTCCAACAGGGTGAAACGGCGATGGTTGTCACCGGTGGTTCGGGCTCGGCCGACTGGCTGCTGCTCGCGACGCTGGCGCTCGCCCTCACGTTGCATGCTCGGCGCAAACGCGTGCCTGTAGCGATCCCGGCGGTCAGCTCGTAGACTGGATGTCGAGGGAGGACTGCCTGTGGTCGAGCTTGTACATCACGCCATCAACTACGTTGAAGTGTCGGTCACCGACATGGACGCTGCCAAGACGTTTTATTCGTCGGCCTTCGACTGGGAATTCAACGATTACGGTCCGGCTTACCAGGGAATCCGACACGGCGACGGTGAGTCCGGTGGCCTGTGCCTGGTTGACGAGGTCGCAACGGGCGGTCCACTGGTTATCCTTTACTCAGCCGAGCTTCAGAGCTCACGTGATCGGGTCATCGAGGCGGGCGGTCGACTTGAAAAGGACATCTTCACGTTTCCGGGCGGTCGCCGGTTTGAGTTTCTCGATCCGAGCGGAAACCGGCTCGCCGTCTGGTCCGACAAGTAGCCGAGAGCAGCGGTGATGGGTGAGATCGTCAGAAGGATCCGAGTCGCGGATCGAACCTAGCGATTCGCGCCGTCAGTAATCCACTGGCGGATAACGTCGATCTCGGACTGCGGCAGCATACCGGCCGGTGGCATCACGGCGCCGGTTATCCCGGCAGCATTCTCCATTTTGCGAATCAGGTAACTCGCATCCGGATCGCCCGCAGCGACCAGCAGGACGTTTTCCTGGCCGGTCTGGTTACTGAATTCACCCACCATCTCGGCGTAGCTGGTGTCTGCGTCTGCCAACGACAACGCACCCGCCTGGGTTGTCGCATCGTGACAGCCGGAAGTCGCGCAATCCGGCTGGAATATAGCGGCCTGGATCGAGTCGAGCGTCGGTGACAGCGCAACCGGGGTTTCCACCGTGAAGAAGGCAATGAAGTCGCCGCCGGCGGTGCCGTTGCCGGACGGGAACGCACTACCGAATTCGCCATCCAGCGCGTTACCGTCGAGATCGAGGATCAGAGATGCGCCACTGCCACGAAGCACGACGCGGTACAGATCATCCGCCAGCATCACGCCGGTGAGGTCGAAAACCGCACTCGAGGTGTTGCTGGCCGGAACAGAAATCGATGCGGCCGTAATGTCGACGTCGTTGCCGTTACCGAAGGTGGCGTCGCCGCCGGAACCCTGCAACAGAAATGTCGTCGCATTGACGGTGGATGCATCCGGTTCGCGGTCGAAGCCGGCTGTCACGCGCGGCGGACCAGCGTCCAGGGTTGAGTTTGGTGTAACCGACAGCGACGACACACGAATGGGCGATGACGACGGTGCGGTGTCATCAATCGCGCCGTCCGATACCCACTGTCGAATCGTGTCGATGCTGGCCTGTTCGATCGAGCCGCTGGGTGGCATAACACCGCCGCTGGCCGCCGTTCCTTCCATCTTCTGGATCAGGTAGCTGTCGTTCGGGTTACCGGGGTTGATCAACTGCAAACCCGACTGCTGTGAACTCGCCACGCCAACGATGTTCATGTAGCTGTTGGCGGCTTCGAGATTCAGGCCGGCAGAGCCGCTGCCGGCATGACAGCCGGATGTCGCGCAGTTCGGTGTGAAGACGTTGGTCTGAATTTCAGAAAAGTTCGGGCCGAAGCTGCTGCCACCGCCACCGCCGCCGCCGCCGCCGCCGGATCCACCTCCGGAGCCGCCGCCCGAGCCACCACCGGAACCGCCGCCGGATCCACCACCGCCGGTCGGCGGCGTCTGGTTGGCGAAGAATTCATCAGACGCTTCGTCGAACGACGATTCGCACGCCCCGAGGATCCCCGCCAACAGCATCAGCGGCAGAATAGACAGGCGGTTTTTCGACGTCGTACGAGTGTCCATGATTACGCGGTCCCAAACACATGGATGAAGCTTTCAGAAATCCTACTCTTTGACCGGCGCTAATTCGTGACGGCAATCACACAAATCGGGGCTGATGTTAAATCCACGCCAGTCTGTCGCTGAACACCGACAGAAATCACGGTTTTTCTAGCCCTCAAAACGAAAACGGCGGCGCAATGCGCCGCCGTTTCCGGTCTTCGAGGTGATCGGCCGCTAGCGGCTGGCCACCATATCGTCTCCTTCGCCCCCGTCGAGATCGAAGCGGTCGGCGGTCATGACCTTGGTCCATGCGTCGACGAAATCGCTGACGAACTTCTGGTCGCCGCCGTTCTCGGCGTAGACTTCGGAGATCGCGCGCAGCTCGGCATGCGAACCGAACACCAGGTCAACGGGTGTTGCTGTGTAGATGCGAACACCGGTTTCGCGGTCCAGGCCTTCGTAGATGCCTTCCGACTCCGGCGCCTTACGCCACGTCGTTGCCATGCTCAGCAGGTTGACGAAATAGTCATTGCTCAGCGTTCCCGGACGATCGGTGAAGACACCGTGGCTTCCCCCGCCAACGTTTGCATCGAGCGCACGCATGCCGCCCACGAGTGCCGTCATTTCCGGCGCCGTCAGGCCGAGCGTGTCCGCTTTGTCGACCAGCATCTCAGCCGGCGAACGGTAGGCATCGGCGGTGAAGTAGTTGCGGAAGCCATCGGCGATCGGCTCGAGTACCGCGAACGAATCCACATCCGTCTGCGCCTGGGTTGCATCACCACGTCCTGGTTCGAACGGAACCGTGATGTTGTAGCCGCCCTGCTGTGCTGCGGCTTCAATCGCGGCTGCGCCACCGAGCACGATCAGATCAGCCATCGACACTTGCTTGCCATCGCTACCGCGGTTGAAGCTCTTCTGGATGCGTTCCAGACGCTTCACAACCTTGGCGAGCTCTGCCGGGTTGTTGGCTTCCCAGTCCTTCATCGGTGCCAGGCGAACGCGCGCGCCGTTGGCGCCGCCACGCATGTCGGTGTTGCGATAGGACGCCGCTGATGACCAGGCGGTACGGACCAGCTCGGATACCGAGAGACCGGAGTCGAGAATTTCAGCTTTCAGGTCGGCGATGTCAGCATCGTCGATGAGCGCGTGATCCACTGCCGGAATCGGGTCCTGCCAGGTGAGGACCTCGTCCGGAATGTCGCCCCCGATGTATCGAGCACGCGGCCCCATATCGCGGTGCGTCAGCTTGAACCACGCCCGAGCGAACGCGTCTTCAAACGCCTTCGGATTGTCGAGGAAGCGCTTCGAGATTTCGGCGTACGACGGGTCTTCGCGAAGCGACAGGTCGGTCGTGAACATGACCGGCGCTGAGCGCTTGCCCGGGATATGTGCGTCTGGGACAAGGTTTTGCGCGGACGGGTCCGTCGGTACCCACTGTTTGGCGCCGGCCGGGCTCTCGCTGAGCTCCCATTCGAAGCCCCACAGATTCTGCAGATACTGCATCGTCCAGCGCGTCGGTGCTGCGGACCACGCGCCTTCAAGGCCGGACGTAATCGTGTCAGCGCCCTTTCCGGTGCCGCACTTGTTATCCCAGCCCAGACCCTGCCGTTCGACGCTGTTGCCTGCCGGCTCGACGCCGACGCAATTTTCCGGGCTGCGAGCACCGTGCGCCTTACCAAAGGTGTGACCGCCCGCGATCAGCGCAACGGTTTCTTCGTCGTTCATCGCCATGCGACCAAACGTCTCGCGAATGTCACGAGCCGCCAGCAGCGGATCGGGCACACCGTTCGGACCTTCCGGATTGACATAGATCAGCCCCATACGTACGGCGGCCAGCGGCTTCGCCAGCTTGCGATCGCCGCTGTAGCGCTCGGAGGCAAGGAATTCGTTCTCGGGACCCCAGTAAACGAGGTCGGCTTCCCAATCATCTTCACGACCGCCGGCAAAGCCGAAGGTCTGGAAACCCATGTTTTCCAGCGACACGTTGCCCGTCAGGACCATCAGGTCAGCCCAGGACACGGATCGTCCGTATTTCTGCTTGACCGGCCACAGCAGTCGACGGGCCTTGTCGAGGTTGGCATTGTCCGGCCAGCTGTTCAGCGGCTCGAAACGCAGCTGGCCACCAGCGGCGCCCCCACGCCCGTCAGCAACGCGGTACGTCCCGGCACTGTGCCAGGCCATACGGATAAAGAACGGGCCGTAATTGCCCCAGTCTGCCGGCCACCACTCCTGCGAGTCGGTGAGAACGGCGTCGATGTCGCGCTTCAGAGCGTCGAGGTCAACCTTGGCGAACGCTTCCGCGTAGTTGAAGTCATCGCCCATCGGGTTGGACGCAGCCGAGTGGTCACGCAGCGGACTCAGGTCGATGCTGTCTGGCCACCAGAACTGGTTGGATTTAGGCACACCCTGTGCGAACGCGCTGCCGGATACCAACAACGTGACGCCGAGAGCGGCCAAAACGGTGAATGAACGTGAAAGCATGGATAGTGCTCCTAGTAAAATGGTGTGTAACGTACCCCCGACCGCTATTTAATCGCATAATCAATGTGGCAACGACTCAAAAAAACTATCGCGATAGACGATAAAACTGATCGTTAGGACCGCCTGTAAAGTGTAGGACGCTGTGCCGCGTTCGCCAGCCCGGTCAGCCCGGGTCGACAGCCAGAACAGCAGGGTCTGGGAGCGCAGCTAGTGCGCGAGGCGTGCGTAGGCCGACTGCATGCGCGCCCGGTGCTCCGCCCTTTGGTAAGGAAAAGAGCGCTCGAACAACGCCATGTCGAACTCGGGCTTCAATTCGAGCACGCGTTGAAAATAGCGGCGTCCTTCGTCCTCTCGACCGGCCATCGATAGCGCAAACGCGGTCAACACCAGGATCTGATAATGCGCGTTGGGCAAGTCGGCGGCCTCACGAAGGTAGCGGTTGCCCTCCTCGTAGCGCTCGTCGAGGACCATGGAAAAACCCTGCACGCCGCGCATCGCGAACAACAACGGATCAAAAGGACTCAGGCGCTCCGCCTCACGACCCTCGGCGATGGCTTCGCGCGCCTCGCCCGCGTGCATCTGGGCGAACCCCAGGGAGTAGCGACCCACGGCGAAACTGGGGTTGAAAGACACCGTCTGCCGAAGACTGTCGACAGCGAGGTCAAGTCGATTGTGCAGCAGATGGGCACGACCCATCGCCCAGTGCGCCATCGGATCACGGGCGTCGAGCATGAGGCTGTGCTCGGCGTGTCGATACGCCTCTTTCATATCAGCCTGCCGGTCTGAGCCGGCGTGCAGGAAGGCGCGTTGCCAGTGGATGTAGGACAAGCCCGCGAACGCCCGCGCGCTGAGCGGGTCCAGCTGCGCCGACAGTCGAAAATTCTGCTCCGCGATATCCAGCGATTCGTTACTGAACGTGAACATATGGAAACAGCCTCGATGGTAGGCCGTCCACGCATCGAGGTTGGCGCCGTTGTACAACACCGCGCGTCGCTGTTCGCTGCTGTTCACTTCTGACTCGATCGCACGCACCACGCTGCTGACGACCGCCTCCTGGATCTCGAAGACATCGTCGACGACGCCCGCAAACTCATCGATCCATAACTCCTCACCGGTCGAGCCGTCGCTCAGGGACACGAGCAGGTTGACGTTCTGTTTGCTCAGGAATACGCGACCCTGGACGACGTAACGTACACCCAGTAGGCGGGAGATCTCGCAGGGGTCGCGCCAGTAATCGGAAAAGCGTTGGGCCGTACCTCGACCGATCACAAAAAAACTTCGGGTTCTCGCGATACGCGTGAGAACGTCTTGTGACAAACCGAGCGCAATGTCGCTGCGTTCCAGTGAGTCGTCATTGAAAAACGGCAGGATGACGATGGACGGTTTCCCGGCAGGGATGCTCCGCTCGCTTGTCGACCCATCCTCGTCTTTCAATTCCGCCGGAACCGATACCGACACCGGTGCAACGAGCTGATAGCCAAAACCGCGAATACCGCGAATGTACTGTGGCTTATTGGCGTTGTCGCCAAGGCTCTTGCGTGTCATCCGCACGCGCTGGCTGATCGTCTCTGGCGATACGACGCGTCCCTGCCAGACGCGCTGTTGAATCTGCTCGTGGGACAAGGCCCGGGGTGCCGCTTCCACAAGCGCCAATAGCAAACGGTAGCTGAGTTCACCGAGTTCGATTCGCGCACCGCGCTGGAAAACACTGTGCTGCCGAGTGTCGAGTTCGATCTCACCAAACCGATACGTTACGCCGGTTGCCGTCATCCCCCACCCAGTCCTGTCGACTGAAAAGCCAGTTTACGTGCTCAAGGCGGCGATTTTCACGCAATTTAACGGCTTTCTTCATGCAGCACGGCGCGCGCAAAACTAGCGTCGGGAAAGGGATTTCCAATGGGAGATGAGTCATGAAGAAGAACAAACCCTCGATGCTCGGCCTGCCACTGTTGTTGCTGATGGCATCGTCCTGGGCCGGAGACGGAGCAACGGGCATCATCCAGTCGATCAGGAATGCACCGGTTATCGCGGACGGTAACGTTGCCGGTCAGCCGCTTGACGTCCTGATTACCCTCGACGGCTCGCTCGACCCGAACTCGGCGGGTCGCAGCCTGATGACGGGCGACACGATCCGCGTTGTGTTTCCACCGGAATTCGATCTCGGCAATATTGATCCGGCGTATCCGCTGAACAACATCCCCTTTCCGTTCCCGCCACCGCCGGCGTCGCCGCTGCCGGAAAGACCGTGCCTGCCGGGAAACCTGCAGTGCACAACCGCGGTGATACTCAAGGGCTGGCCGCAGAACCCGCTGTTTCCGCCGATACTGTCGACGACCCTGTCGGTCGACCTTGCGGACAATGCGCTGGTTTTCACCGCGGCCAGGGACATCACCGAAAGCCCCGGCATCAAGCAACTGCACCTCATTCTGAACGGCGTCACCAACCCTGCACCGGGCAACTACCGAATCCGGGTTGAGGCAGAAACCGGCCCCGGCGGCTCACTCGAGACCGGAGAGGCCCTGCTGCGAATCATCAAGCGCGCCGCCCCGAGCATCAACCCGACGTCCGTATTCGTGAAGGCGCTTTCCGGCCAGCTCGAAGGCGGTGTCGCCTGCGGGCCCGGCACCAATCCACCCAACGCCGACAACCCGGTCTACCAGGACACGCTGGTCAATTCAGCCGCACCGTTCGCATGGACCTTCATTCTGTGGGGTCGTGACGGTGTTCCGCTGGACAACGTGCACATTGAGCGTGTCAGTCGCAATTACTACCGACTCGTACGAGACAATCCGGATGCACGCGGCCCCTGGTGGCGACGCCTGCGTGAGCGTGTCGTCGGCCACATCAAGATCGATGCGCCGCCGGGCGCCCGACATCAGCTTATCGAGCAGATCGACTGCCCGGGCTCGCTGCCGCAGGCGCCGGTCATCGCAGCAACACCCGGGATCGGTCCGCAACCGGCGGGGCGACTGGACCTGCAGTTTCATGCTGGCGACACACCGGGCGTATACACAAGCAAACTCTGGCTGGTGGGCGGCAATGTCACCACCAAGGTCGTGACAGCCGACTGAGCAGACGGGCAGCTGATCGGGACCAGCTTGCGCCCGCACTGTTTCCGATCAACCAGGGCAGCCCGCAGGGGCTGCCCTTTTTCCGTGTCGACGATCCCGGGCGACGAAGTTCCTATAGGCACGGTAGCGACCGGTGGGACACATAACGAGCATACGGGCCAACTGACCAACTTCGGAGGGGCGTCATGCCTGAAATCAGCATCCAGAAAAACTGTGCATCACTGACCAATCTCGAAGACTGTGAGTCCTTTGGCGAGCCCATCGGACCGCTGCCAAAGCAAACTGCAGCGGGTTTTTTTGAGGAAGGTGGCATGTATGCCGGCACCTGGGACTGTGAGCCGGGCAAACTGCAGCTCGACCTCGACATCACCGAGTTTTGCCACTTGCTGGAAGGCCACTGGGTACTGACCTCGGAATCCGGCCAGGTCACGGAAATCCGCGCGGGCGACAGCTGGATCTTTCCGAAAGGATGGAAAGGGACGTCCGACGTGCGCGAGAAAGTCCGCAAGGTCTACATGATTATCGAGTAGACGCGGACCCTGATCGACGCGCAGGCTGCACGAGCATCAGCGGTGCAGTAACGACGTCCTCAAGCGGGCGTGCAGCGCGAATGACAGCAGCATGCCGGAACCGAGGATCAGCACCGAGAGCTTGCCGCGGTGTGGCGTATCGAACGTCCAGGTACCGCTCGAGTCCAGCCAGTAAAACGCGTACATCGATACCAGCCAGGGAATGGCAGCGACCAACCAGAGCGCGCAATTGCGGAACAGCGATACGGGCGAATTGCTCATGACGCCAGTCTAGCAACGCGCTGGATCACGTCTTCTCACCCTATCGGGGAAGTCGATGGACATCGCAAGGGGTGCGAAGCTTGAGGCCATGTCGACTCGAGTGATTCACGCATGAGTGCAGTTCCGGCCACGTTTCTCAAACGCAAGCCGCTGAACGGCTGGACGCTGTTCTGGCTGGCCTCCGGCGTGATCAGCGCGGCGATGGTGATTGAAACCCTGCGTTTCGACCTGGCGTCACCCGGTGATGTGTCTCACCTGATCGGCTTCTCTGTCCGCATGTCGGTGCCGTTTATTTACCTGGTGGTCGCCGCGTCCGCACTGCCGGTTCTTTTCCCCGGCAGCTTTTCAACCTGGCTGCTGCGCAACCGCAAATACATCGGATTGTGTTTCGCCGTCGCGATGGCATGGCAGGGTCTGTTCATCTACATCATGTCGACTTTCCACCGCGGCTACTACTTCGAGGAAGTGTTTTACCTGCGCGACGAACTCGAAGGCAGCACCGGCTACCTTTTCCTCACCGCGATGGTGATCACGTCGTTTCAATTCGGCCGGCGCTTCCTCGATTCGCAGCAATGGAAACTGCTGCATCGCGCGGGCGTGTATTTCCTGTGGGCGTATCCCTTCGCCGTCTACTGGTGGTCGATTTCCTACTACGGCAACCCGACGTTGCTGGACTATCTTTTCTACTGGACCGGATTCTTCGTATTCGCGCTGCGCATCGCTGCGTGGGGCAAGAAACGGCTAAAAGGCGCTGCCGAGGCGTCAATCGCGTTTCGCGCAGGCGGCTGGGCGCTGGTGGTTGCGGGTCTTTTGCTGGCGGCCGCCACCCTGTACTGGCAGGCACCCATGACCGATTTTCTGCTGGCGCCGGACTGGTCGGCCAATCTCGTACTCTGGTTGCCGTTCTGGCCGTTCGAACCGTTCCTCTCCCTGTTCGTGATGGGACTCGGGACTGCGCTGATGACGCACGCCAGGCACTGAAGACGGCGACCGTCCACCCGTCGGGTGGCTGTCGCTCGCCGGCTGTCACAGCTTTCAGCTCATCGCGCGCACGGCATCCAGTGCCGCGGGCAGTGCCTCGACGTATTTCTCAACATCCTCCAGTCGACCGGCACTCACGCGAGACCAGCTCGTGTAGTCCTGGTAGACACCACGGATCAGGATGTTGCGTTCTGCCATTGCTGCACGGAATGCGTTGGCGTCGAGATCGCCAAGATTTACGTAGACAAAGCTGGTCGTTGACGGCGCCGCCGTCAGGCCGTTCTCCCTGACGGCTTCCATGATCATTTCCCGCGCTTCGAAAATCTTGCTTCGCGAGTAGGCGAGGAACTTCTCGTCATCCAGGCTCGCGATCGCGCCGGCAACGCCCGCCTGGTTCATATTGTATTTACCGTTGCTGAACTGACGAAGCTTCTGCGTGGTTTCCGGCGTCGCCATGATGTAGCCGACACGCATCCCCGCCATGCCGTAGACCTTCGAAAAGGTGCGTGCGACGACGACATTGTGGCCCTCGCGGACCAGGTCGATCATCGAATTCGCATCGGGGTCATCGGTGATCTCGTTGTACGCCTCGTCGACCAGCACAGTGCAGGTTTCACTCGCCTTCAAACAGAAGGCCCGCAGCGCATCCGGGTCCAGCACCATCCCGGTCGGGTTATTGGGATTGCAGATCTGGATCATCGAAATGTCGGGAGACATGGCCGAATCGAGGGCGTCCAGATCGATGCCCAGATCTTCGGTCTTTGGCGTTCGCTTCAATTGCCCGCCCTGTTGCATAGCCAGGCGTGTGGTTGTGTCCCAAAACAGGTCAGGGCCCAGGACGTTGCCCTCCTTTAACATCGCACTCGCGAGGCTGCGGAGTGCGCCACTGGATCCGGAACTGAGCGACACCTGCTCCTCCGGAATCCCGAAACGCTCGGAGATCATCGTCACGAGGGTCTGCACCGAGGTGTCGGCGTAGTACGAACCCTCGCGGATGGCCTGTCTCATCGCCTTGATCGCCTTGCGACTGGGGCCGTACGGGTTTTCGTTGGCATTCAGTTTGACGATGCCGTCGGCGGGGCCGTAGAGCACATCGGCCAGGCTTGGGTTGGTCGCGGCCAGTGACAGGGCGGCAGCGGATCCGCCGAGAAATGCACGTCTGGAAAGCATGGTGTGTTCCCCCGAGAGGTTGTTGTGCTGCGCCGTCATGGCGCGGTGAAGTATTTGTAAAAGAAGCTCGCCGACACCAGCAGCAGGTACAGTCCGAAGGCGCGACGAAGGTGTAGCTCGCTCAGCGAATGCGCAAGCTTCGCACCGAGCGGCGCGGTAAATATCGACACGGCCGCAATCGCGGCAAACGCCGGCAGGTTTACGTAGCCGATTGAGCCCGGCGGCAGGCCGGGTTGCCCCAGTCCCATCACAGCGAAACCGACAGTACCTGGCACGGCGATCAAAAAGCCGATGCCGGCGGCGGTGCCGACCGCCTGGTGCACCGGTCTTCCACAGACGACCATCGTGACCACGAACGGTGTGCCGCCGCCGATACCGAGCAGCGCGGAAAAGCCGGACAAGCCCGACGCCAGCACCGCGCGTCCCGCACCGGTCGGCAAGGCAAAGTGTTTCTCGCGCGCAACCACGAATGTCGGTCGCAAAAAGTAGACGGCGTATAACAACACGCCAACGGCGAAGGTCATCAGCAGCGTTCGGGTCTCGACCACTGCGGCGATCGCCACACCGCCGAACACACCGATCACTATCCACGGTGACCATGCCCGCAGAATGTCAAAGTCGACGGAACCACGGCTGTTGTGCGCCTGGACCGAGCGCACCGAGGTGACGATGATGGTTGCGAGCGACGTACCGACGGCGACATACAGATCGTTGTTGCTGGTGCCCAGCAAAGCGCCGTAGGCGAGAAGCAGAGCCGGCACAACCACGAAGCCGCCACCGACGCCGAACAGGCCCGCGGAGAGACCGGCTACCCCGCCTGCGGCGAGCAGCGCTGCCAGCAACGGCAAAAGGTCGAGCAGCGGTGGGACAGTCATGGCACGGCATTAACTCTCTTTGATCTGACGGTTAATTCAAGACTTGTGCCAAGCGCGGCCTACGAAAAAACAAGACCTTGGCGGTCGCTGCCGGAAACCCCTGCACGGAATCAGTGCGGGAGCCGCGAAATCAGCAGGAATGTCGACTCATTTTGGTGCGTTCAATGAGAGCGCCGGCTGGTCGTTGGTGTGGCAGTGCACGCCGCCACCGTGATACCAGGATTCGAGCATCTCGATAACGTACACGTCCCTGTCGGGGAAATACGTCTTGATGCGTTCCCTGGCCGCGGTATCCAGCGCCGCATCACCGAAGCCGACAGTGATGACAAAACCGTTGCCGACCAGCCAGTTCATGTAGTTCGCGTCGAACACGGCATCGCGGTAGTTGACCTTACCCAGCACGGGATCCCGGATAACCTTGAATCCGGCCTCGGCGATGGTGTCGGCGGCCTGGTCGTACAGCGTGCCCGCACCGTCGTCACCCGGCTGGCATTCCGACGCGGCGGTGCACTGTGCAACAACGACGGTATCTGTGCTGATGAAGCGGGCGAAGCCATCGATGTGCCCGCGAGTCAGTTCGCCCTCCACGAACCCGTCGACCATGACGACCTGTTCGACGCCGAAGTGTGTTTTCAGGTCGTTGACGGCTTGCGCGCGGGTGTAGCCGGGGTTTCGTGCCGGATCGCCCAGGGTACTCCAGTTCAGCAGAACGGTGTCGTCGCCGTTGAATTCGAGGTTGCCGCGTTCGTGAACAATGTCGATGCGATCAACCGGCAAGTCCAGGATCTCGGCAACTCGATCCGGCACGCGGTTGTCGGCCGCGTAGGGAATGTCTTCGCCGAAGGCTCCACCCCAGGCATTGAAGGTCCAGTTCTGAAGTCGCATCGCCCCATCCTCGATCACATAGACCGGCCCGTTGTCACGCATCCAAGCATTGTCGTTCGGTATCGAATGCCACGTGATGTTCGGGTGATCCGGATCAGCACCGAGTTCGGTCAGCGCCTTCCTCGCGCGCTGTTGCGTGCGTTTCGAATCCACGACGATGTGCAACGGCTGATAGCGAGTGATGACCTCGCTGATGCGAGCAAAAGACGCCTCATACATCCGTTCCCAGCGACCGGGCCATTGCAACCAGGTGGCGGCCTGCGGCTCCCATTCGGCGGGGACACGTTTGCTCACGTTGCTGGTTTCCGCCGAACCATCACTGACAGCCACTACGACGAGAAGAAGGCCCAGTAGCGATAGTCGTGCGCTTGGACGCAATGGTATTCGTGTCACGATCAGGGTCCCGAGACCGTTCGTCGAGCGTAGAGTTTACCCCCTGCAGTCACGGTGGTGACAGCGTTGGCGTTGACACCAATCGCCCGGATTTTCATAGCGAACCGGACTATCCAAATGTATTTCGAAGCAGTATTGATATGATATAACATTGTGAATAGGCATTAGAACGCACGGCAGCCGATCAGGCGTGCCAAATACAAAAACCAATACGGCATACAAGGGCAAATTCAGTTGGCCCGAGAAAGCCACTTCCGTCTGGAGACCATCATGCAGAACTGTCTACATGTTGCACTCGTGTTGAGTGCATCGCTCGCCGTCAGCTGGGCGGGCAGCGCCTCGGCGCAGTCCAACGAAGCGGACAACGACGAACTCGACAATATCGTTGTTACCGGCACGCGCCAGGCTTACCGTGGCGATTTTGAGCTGCTGGAAACACCACAATCCGAGCTGGCGATCGACGCCGAGACGCTGCGAAATGCCGGTTCAATAGATCTGGTCCAGGCGCTGGATCTGTCGGCCTCTGTCGCCCGGCAAAATAACTTTGGCGGCCTATGGAACAGTTTCGCCATTCGAGGATTTGTCGGCGACGAAAACTTACCCAGCAACTACCTTGTGAACGGCTTTAACGCCGGTCGCGGATTCGGCGGCTCGCGCGACCTATCCGGAATCGAGTCGATTGAGGTCCTTAAAGGTCCGCGTGCTGCGCTCTACGGACGCGGTGAGCCAGGCGGAACCGTCAACTTGGTCACCAAGCGACCGACATTTGAGACCGCGGGCGAGCTTAATCTCTCCGCAGGTAGCTTCAGTACCTTTCGCATCGATTATGACTACAACACACCACTGTCCGAATCGGTCGCCATCCGCATCGTCGGTGCATACGAAGACGCCGAAAGCTTCAGGGACACGGTGGAAACAGAAAAACTCGGGTTCAGCCCTTCGATCGCTTGGCGTATCAGCGAACGCAGCCAGCTGGTCTACGAATTGGAATACAGCGACCAGGAGACACCGTTCGATCGCGGCGTCATCGCGATTAACGACCAGCTGGGGCTCATCCCAGAGAGCCGTTTTCTCGGCGAACCGGAGTACGGCCCGATTGAGACCAGCGTTCTCGGCCACCAGCTTGAATACCAGCATGACTTCAATGATGAATGGAACGCGCTTATTGGCTTTAACCTGCGCGACACCGAGCTCGACGGGCTTGCTTCCGAAAACGGCTTTGGCACACCGGACGCTAACGGTGACTTCGGACGCTTCAGTCGTGAGCGAGACTACGACGCAAGCTATCAGGTTTTTCGCGCGGAGCTCAGCGGCAGTTTCCGCGTCGGCAACATCGACAATCGCATCATCATTGGCCTGGACGTGGATGAGTTCGAAAATGACCAAGTCGCATTCCGAGATAGGACGACGGATCAGATCATCAACATCTTTAATCCCGTGTACGGCAACTCGCCCGCATCCGGCCTGATTCTCGCCCCCCAGATTGATCGGGTCGAGACGCAGGAGTCGGTGGGTTTGTACTTGCAGAATCAGATCAGCCTCACCGACAGATTGGACATCCGCATTGGCGCTCGCTTCGACGACTATGAGCAGGAACTAGTCAATCGGCGTTCAAGCAGCGTTTCCCGCTACACCGAGACGCAGGTGAGTCCACAGATCGGTGTGGTCTACCAGGCAACAGACACACTCTCGGTGTACGCCGTGTACGGAGAGAATTTCAGACCGCTTTCCGGCGCGACGGACGAAAACGGTCTTGAACCGAACTTGTCGGAATCAACGGAAATCGGCGTCAAATTTGTGGCGAATGATGGCGCCCTGACAGGCACCTTCGCCGTTTTTGATGTTGATCAGTCTAACATCGCTACGTTCGATGCCGATTTCAACCCAACCGCGGTTGGCGCCGCCGGTAGCCAAGGCTTCGAATTGGACGTAACGGGTAACGTTACAGACACCTTGAGCATGTGGCTGTCGTACGCATACGTGGACGCCGAGACCAAGAACGATTACACGGACTTCATCTCGTTCGCTTTCATACCCGCTGGCTCAGACTTGCTTAATATCGCCGAACAACAATTCAGCCTGCAGCTCGCGCAGCAGACAAACATTGCGGGCAAAGAAGTCACGTTGATTGGTGGCGTAACTCATGTCGGTGACCGCAGCGGTGAATTCGGCGACCCTACCTTCCGTCTACCGAGCTATACCACGGTGCGGGTCGCTGCCGCTTTCGACGTCACCGATTCAATCGGCTTGCGCGCTGAAATTAACAATCTGTTTGACGAAGAGTATTACACCAATTCGTTTGCAGACGTCTGGGTTCAGCCGGGCGCACCGCAGAATTTCAGACTCACGGCAGACTTCCGCTTTTGACACACGGTAAGACGACATAAAAATGAACGGCAAAGCAACGCTACACGCCGACCAGCTGCGGGTCGTTCGCTCCGGTAAGGAGGTGCTGAGCAGTATCTCATTCAGCGTCTACGGCGGCGAGGTCTACGCATTGCTCGGTGGGAATGGAGCCGGCAAATCGACGACATTGCTGAGCTTTCTCGGCTTCCTGACACCTTCGGGCGGCCGAGTTTACGTCAGCGGTCAGAACGTCATCGATAACCACCATACCGTGCGGACATCGATCGCCTATCTGCCAGAATCGGCGTCGCTGTATGAACATTTAGATGCTTACGAGAATCTAGAGTATTTCCTTGAGCTCGCCGGCGTTCCGGGCCACACCACAGCGATCGACGCTGCGCTGGACCGTGTGTCACTGGATTCTGAATCAAGAACGCGGAGACTCCGAAACTACTCGAAAGGCATGCGGCAAAAAGTGGCCATCGCTTTGGCCATTTTGAGAGACACAGACATCCTGCTCCTTGATGAACCCACGTCGGGCCTTGACCCCAGCGCCATCGATGAGTTCCACGATCTTGTTCGAGATCTTGCCAGTGCGGGAAAGACTGTCCTGATGGTCACACACGATGTGTATGGCGCCTGCCAGGTTGCCGACCGGATTGGCTTGATGCGAAACGGTCGGCTGGTCGGCGAATTTACCGCACCTGATGGAAAGCGTATCGAGACTGAAGCGGTGCATCGTGCGTTCTCTGATCGAGCGACGCCCGACGGGGCTCGCGCGTGAATGCCACACTCGCCGTCGCACGGGATGAATGGCGTTACTGGCGGCGCTCGAGACTGGTACTGAGTGTTGCCGTTCTGTTCATTACGATCCTCGCGATAGTAAGCGTAACAACAGCAATTCGGATACATGAAGACACTCACGAACGAACGTCCCATCAGGCTGATTCAGAACAGACTTTCTTGTCGCAGCCGGACCGTCATCCGCATCGCATGGTTCATTATGGGCATTATCTCTTTCGGGCGCCGGTACCGCTGGCAGTCTTTGACCCTGGCATGGATACCGTAGTTGGGCAGGCAATGTTCCTTGAAGGCCATCGCCAAAACTCGGCCACATTCTCAGAGTCCGGGGACAGCGCAGATCTGGGAGGTCTTTCCTGGTTGACGCCTGCTGTGGTCTATCAGATGTTTGCACCCTTGCTAATCATCGTTGTCGCTCACGGAGCCATCGTTCGCGAGCGCGAAGCAGGGACCCTCGCGCCGTTGCTGGCTCAGGGTATCGGCGGGGGCACGCTAATAGCCGGCAAGGCGTTGTCGCTTTTTTCCTTAACCTTGCTGATGCTTCTTCCGCTGTTGGTCAGTGTTTTAGTCTCGCTTGGCGACGGCGCGAGCCCGATTGCAGCTGCATCGATTGTCGGCGTTTATCTCGTCTACTTGTCGATCTGGATTGCGCTAAGCCTGCTCGTATCAGCAGCTCTGAGAGCACGATCGTCCATCGTCGCATCACTCGCGGCGAGCTGGCTGGTTGCGACTCTTGTTTTACCTGCTGCCGCCGTAAATCTGACATCTTGGATGCTACCACTAGCCGGTAAAATTGAAACGGAGCTCACGATGTTAACGGAGGTCAGAGACCTCAGTGACGGGCACGACGTCGACGACTCCGTTTACGATCATTTGCAGGAACGGTTGCTCGAAGAGTATGGGGTTGAACGGGTCGAAGACCTGAGTATCAACATACGCGGCATTCTTGCCCAAATGGCGGAGCAGGAGCTCACGGACACATTGAATATCTACGCCGAACGCAGGATGGCGGCCGAAATGCGGCAGACGAAACTGCTGGAAAAGTTCGGCTGGTTCACGCCCGCGTTAAGCGTTGCCGTAGTTTCGCGAACTTTGGCCGGTACCGACCTTGATCACTATCACCGCTTCCTACGACAAGCTGAAAACGTGCGAATCAATTTCGTACAGGGTTTGAACACGGCTCACGCAGAGGAGCTTTCCTACATCGACGACATAAACCGGAATCGTGATGAAGCATCTTGGCAGCGTGCACGCATCGACGCTTCAAATTGGGATGTGCTGGAAGCATTCAACTATGAACCCGCTGACGCATCGGTGCGCCTGTCGAACGCGAGTACGCCTATCATAGTGCTGTTCGTATGGCTGATCGCATTGGTGGGACTGTTGAGTCGAGCTGCGGCGAGGCTGACACCGTGACAGTCATCGCTGATCTGGGACGCGAAGCGCGTTTTATGCTGCGTGACGGCGCTCTGGTGCTCTGGCTTTTCGTCGTACTGTGTTTCTCGTCATTTGCTGTTTTGTCGGGCATGTTCGAAGTGCGGCAACAGCGCGAGAGCATCGTCTTCTTGCTGGATGCCGATCAACGGGACCGCAGCACTGAGTTATCCAAGCAGAGTGATTGGGGAAGCGCGGCCTATTACAGCTTTCACCTGACCTACGACCCTCCCTCCAACTTTGCTTTCGCAGCGATGGGGCAGAGAGACGCGTCGTCCTGGAAGCACAGACTGCGGATGCTGGCACTGGAAGGCCAGATTTATGAACACGATCCAGGTAACCCGGAACTCGCTCTGATCGGTCGCTTCGATTTCTCGTTTTTTGCAGCCTTTGTTCTGCCCTTGGTGCTCATCCTTGTGTTGTACGACTTGCAAGCCAGTGAACGCAGTGCGGGTCGAATTAACCTACTCATCGCGTCAGCACACGACGGCGGGTCCCTCTGGTGGCGGAGAGCACTACCTCGGTCCGGCGGCATTCTCCTTGCGGCCGCCGTACCGCTATTCGCAGCAGGCGCGTTCAGCGGCGCTGGCTTTGGAACGCTCTTGGCCGCGCTGGTTATGCTCGCGCTTTATGTCAGCTTCTGGACACTGATCTGTCTGTGGCTCGCTCGCTGGACGCGTCCGGCGCCGGTCATACTAGCCGCGCTCGTCGGGGTATGGGTCATGCTCAGCACCGTGTTACCGGCCGGCAGCCGTACCGTCATCGATGCAATGGTGCCAATCCCGGCGGGCGCTGACATTCTGATGACCCAGCGTGAGGCGGTGAACGACGCCTGGGATCTGCCGGTCGAGGTGACTATGCGTCCGTTTGCTGAACGACACTCTGAATGGGCGAACTACGCCCACTCTGGCGACGGGTTTGACTGGGGCTGGTACTACGCATTTCAGCAGGTCGGCGACCAAACTGTAGAGGCGCTGTCACAAGCTCACACGGCCGGACGAGTAGAACGTGAACGGTTAGCCGACTGGTTCGCCATTGCCGCCCCACCCGCCCTGCTGCATCGTCGACTGCAGGCGCTGGCAGGAACTGACATGTCCTCCGTGATCGCCTACGAAAACAAAGTTCGAGACTTCCACAGCGAGCTGCGCACGTATTACTACCCCGGGCTATTTGGCGATATCCCCTTCCATCCGGACCGGCTGTCTGATCTGCCACAGTATTCTCCCTGAGAGATGCACGAGATGCGGTGCATACCGCTTTCGTAGACACACTGCCAAGTCGAAGCGTTCAACAGGATTGAAAGGTCAGCGCAAAGTGACCTGCAGCAGCCATCGTCGGTCGTCCGGCGAGAACATGACAGGGACCGTTTTAGAGCGTCATTACCGTTAATACCGGCGTCCTTACGATCTGACATTGACCTCCGGAATCAAAAAGCGTTAGGTGCACGATGCCGGCGTCGCAGACGCCCGATTAAGTGAAGCAGTCGTGGACAGAGTCGAAATCGTACATCGCAATTTTATCCGTCGCGTCACGACGGAAGAGCTGCCGGAAGGACCTCCACCGTCAGGCAGTCTCAGCGCCGTGGATGCGGTCAGCCTGTTCCGGGCGCAGGTACTGAGCCGCCAGCTCGATCGAATCAGCCGCGCTATGCAAAAAGCCGGTGAAGGGTTTTACACGATCGGATCGTCCGGTCATGAAGGCATGGCCGCGGTCGCTCACGCCTTGTTGCCCAGTGACATCGCGTTCCTGCACTATCGCGATGCCGCATTCCAGATCGCCAGGAGTGACCAGGTCACCGGTCAGCGTATAGCCTGGGACATGTTGTTGTCGTTTGCCTGCTCATCCGAGGACCCGATCAGCGGCGGTCGCCACAAAGTACTGGGGTCGCGCTCGCTGCTGATTCCGCCACAGACGTCCACGATCGCAAGCCACCTGCCGAAAGCCGTCGGTGCGGCATACTCGATCGGCGCGTCGCTGCGCATGACGCCGCATCACGGACTCTGCGACAAACACAGTATCGCCATGTGCTCATTCGGCGATGCCTCGCTGAATCACTCCACCGCGCAGGGCGCGATCAACACCGCCGGCTGGGCCGCGGTAAAGAAAGCGCCGTTGCCGCTGTTGATGGTGTGTGAGGATAACGGCATCGGCATCTCGACCAGAACGCCTGAGGGATGGGTCGAAGCGTCGCTGCGGGATCGACCCGGCATCGAGTATTTCGCGGCCAACGGCCTGGATATTTACGACACCTACGAAACCGCCTGTGACGCCGCCGAATTCGTGCGTGAAAATCGTGAACCGGCGATCCTGCACCTGCACCTGGTCAGGCTCTACGGGCACGCCGGCGCTGACATCGCCACGGCGTATCTGCCAAAACAGGACGTCGAGGCCATGGAAGCGAACGATCCGTTGCTGCACAGCGTCCGCCTGCTCCGCGACGCCGGCGCCCTGAGTCCGGCCGACGCACTGGCGATGTATCACGAGACCGATGCTCGCCTGCAGCGACTGCGCGCTGAGGTAGTACAGCGACCTGTGTTGCGTACCGCCGACGACGTAAAGGCCAGCCTGGTGCCTCCGCGCCGCAACTGCCCGCCGCCCTCGCAGCTGTCCGCGGACGACCGACGCCAGACCTTCGGCGCGGACGCTCGCAGCCTGAGCAAGCCACAGACGCTGTCTCGGCTGATCAACTTCGCTCTTACGGACCTGATGCTCGACTACCCCGAGATCACACTGATGGGCGAGGACATCGGCGTGAAAGGCGGTGTTTACGGCGTAACCCAGCAACTTATCTCGCGATTCGGTCCGGCACGCGTTATCGACTCGCTGCTGGATGAGCAGTCCATTCTCGGTCTCGCCATCGGCATGGGCCAGAACGGATTTGTGCCGATTCCCGAGATCCAGTTCCTCGCCTACCTGCACAACGCGGAAGACCAGTTGCGCGGCGAAGCGGCGACCTTGCCGTTTTTTTCTGACGGTCAGTTCACCAACCCGATGGTGGTACGCATCGCGGGACTTGGCTACCAGAAGGGATTTGGCGGTCACTTTCACAACGACAACTCGCTGGCCGTCCTGCGTGATATTCCCGGCCTGATTATCGCCTGTCCGAGCAACGGCGCCGATGCAGCGATGCTGCTCCGCGAGTGCGTGCGACTGGCGCGAGAAGAGCAGCGGGTGGTGGTGTTTCTGGAACCCATCGCCCTCTACACGCAACGCGACTTGCACGAAGCCGACGACGGTTTGTGGCTGCACAGGTATCCGGATCGCCATGAAAGTCTGCCGATCGGTGAACCCGCTGTGCACGGTGACGGCGAGGACCTTGCCATCGTCACGTACGGCAACGGCACGTACCTGTCGCGGCAGGCACAGGAACGGCTGGCCCGCGAGGGAGTCGATACGCGCGTGATCGACCTGCGGTGGCTGGCACCGTTGCCGGAGGCAGCCCTGCTGGCGGCCTGCCGGGGCTGTCAACATGTGCTCATCGTCGACGAGTGCCGTCGCACCGGTGGTCAGTCGGAGGCCCTGATGGCGCTGTTCCTTGAGTCCGGACTGGTCCGGGTGTCGCGTATCGCCGCTGATGACAGTTTTATCGCCACGGGCAAAGCCTACGCCGCCACACTGCCCTCGGCGGATGACATCGTGGCGGCTGCCCTCAGCGCGTGTCGGAGCGAATCATGAGCCGAACCGCTGTTATCGTTTGTCCCGGGCGCGGCACGTACAACAAAACCGAGCTCGGCTACCTGGCGCGACACCACGCCGACAAGCAGGCTCTGTTTGCGGGCTTCGACGACCTTCGTGCCGCGCAAGGCCAGGCTGGCGTCAGCGAGCTGGACGGCGCCGACCGGTTTTCCGTCGCCACCTATTCCCGGGGTGACGTGGCGTCACCATTGATCTATGCCGCGTCACTGGCTGACGCACAATCCATCAACGACGATATCGATGTCGTGGCTGTCACCGGCAACTCGATGGGCTGGTACATCGCGCTCGCCGTGGCGGGTGCTGTTTCGGCAGAGGACGGGTTTTCCGTCGTCAATACAATGGGCACGTTGATGCACGAGCACCTGATCGGTGGCCAGCTCGTGTATCCCTTTGTCGACGAGCACTGGCGGGCAGCGCCCGCGAGCCGCGAGAAGCTCCTCGATGCGGTGAAGACAATCGATGCCGAGCATGACCAGCACCTGGCCCTGTCCATCGATCTGGGCGGGATGCTCGTCCTGGCGGGCAATGAAGCCGGACTCCAGGCCTTCGAGGCATCGCACCCGAAGCGCCAGGATCGATACCCGATGCGACTAGTGAACCACGCCGCCTTCCACACAGCGCTTCAGCAGCCGGTATCCGAGGCGGGCTATGCGCGCCTCGAACCGGTCACCTTCCGACAACCTCAGGCGCCGTTAATCGACGGCCGCGGCAAAGTCTGGTGGCCGGGTTCGACCGACACCGAACGCCTGCGTCAGTACACGCTCGGGCACCAGGTAACTCAGCCGTACGATTTCACCGCAGCCATCCAGACCGCCGCCTATGAATTCGCACCGGACCTCTTTATCGTCACCGGCCCCGGCACGACGCTCGGCGGTGCGGTCGCCCAGTCGCTGCTGCTGATCGATTGGCAAGGGATGCAGAGCAAGCAGGACTTTGTGGATCGCCAGGAATACGATCCCTTGCTGGTATCCATGGGTATGGCATCACAGCGCACGGCGGTTGCGACGTGATGCAGCGGGTCCTTCAGGAAACCCCGTCCAGGCGCACTCACGCAAGCTCGGTCGGTTAGCAACAAGAGTATCGGTGCTCATTGCCGACGTCACGCCAAACAAAAATGCCCGGCGAGGGGACGCTCCGGTGTTTGGTGGTGATGGGTGGAATTGAACCGACTCTATGGATGTAGCCTCGCTCCGGCTCCAACGGGCGCCGAACCGATAGTTGTGTAGCCGGGATGTGAGAACAAGAGACGCTCGACCGGGGATGCGGTTGAACCTGGTAGAACTACCCAAGGCGCCAATTCCACCCATCTCCAAACGAAAACGGGCCCCGAATAGGGCCCGTTTTTGTTTGGTGGTGATGGGTGGAATTGAATAACCATCCCTCGTTGGTTGATTACGTTTGTTTGTGTCGATGTACGCAGGTAACTGCATGTTTTTTAAGCGTAAATCGATAAGGTCATCTGTACCCAGGCATTTCAGCCTGGTGGAAATCGTACAGAGGAGACCTACAAATGAACGCCAAAAGAAAGGCGCTTACTACCACACTCGTTCGAGGGCTTCGTCCTGCCGATCAGGGCGAAAAATACATCGTACGTGACAACCGACTACCCGGGTTCTATGTGTACGTCGGTTCGCGATCACGCACGTACTACTGCGAGGCCGACTTCAGAGACGCGTTCGGCAAGAAGAAGACAAAGCGGCTCAAGATCGGCGATGGAAACCTAATGGAGGCGTCCGAGGCGCGCTCTCTTGCAATGCTGGAACTGGGCAAGATCAGGTCGGGCGGCTACGTCGAAGGTCCGAAGACGACTCGCCCAGGCGACGCAACGGTCGCTGCAGCCTACGAGTTCATGCTCGAGCACAAGCAACTCGCTCCAGAGACACTGCGCTCGTATCGAAAAGCCTTCGTGACCGAGAACGCACCACTGGCCGACCTCATGGACGCGAGACTCTCTGACCTCGCGACAGAGCGCGGCAGGATGCTCCTGAAGGAGCGCCACGAGCGGCTAACGGTCACGTCGGGACCGTTCTACGCCAACCGTGCATTCCAGAATCTGCGAACGGTCTACAGGTACGCACTTAACCGGTGGGACTGGCTTCCAAAGACGGGGCCGACGTCGATGATTCAGTTCAATCGCGAAGGCCGCTACCAGGTGGCCAAGGGTGTCGACGCCGCGACTATCTGGGCTGCAATCGAATGTTGTCCCAATCCGGTCACTCGCTCGCTTT
Organism: Pseudomonadota bacterium; assembly: GCA_038747355.1. Lineage (GTDB taxonomy): Bacteria > Pseudomonadota > Gammaproteobacteria > Steroidobacterales > Woeseiaceae > UBA1847. The sequence continues at coordinate 25,556 of JBCDJX010000002.1, forward strand.
GGGCAGCGACCCTTCTGACCGGCGCGCGTCCTGGTGAAATCAGCCGACTCAAGTGGGAGGATGTCGACCTGGAAGAGCAGACCGCGATAGTGCACGGGACTAAGACGACTTCGGTCTTCAGGTACGTCCTCTCAGACGCCGCGGTTGAGCGGTTCGAGAAGTGCCGCTTCGACGACGAATTCGTCTTCTTTGGTCGTCATAAGAAGTACCGTGACGAGGCGAACGTCGGACTTCTACCGTTGCCACTAGGCAAGTTTCGAAACATCTACATGGCACACGCGATGAAAGCGCGCGTCAGTCCCTTGCTCATCAAGAAGCTGGTGAACCACAAGGTCGTCGATGTGACGGAAGGCTACGCTGCGCAGGATGATCTTTTGTTGCCAGACTTGATCCGGGAACAGCAAAAAATCACGGCAGCACTTACGGCTTCACCAGATACGCCGAATTTGAACTGACTCAAGTACATCCACAACGCGAATTGCGAGATCCGCCTGGTCAGAATCCCGGCAACTCTCGGCCGCCTGCACCATGAGTTCGCGAAGACGATTCAAATAAGCCTTCATCAGTTTGTCTTCGAGCTCACCAGATGACGAAAAAATCGTAAAAGTGTGAGTCTCAATATCCTCTAGCCACTGATCAAAGTCCTTAGGATTTTCTGCCATCGCGGAAAAGAAAGCGTTGGGTGCTTGCACGAGAGACTTCGAAAGCTCCGTGCCGTAGTCCTGTACACCGGCGCCATCACGGTGTCGCCATTTCTCGATCAATTGCTGTGTTGTCGCTTCTCCGAGCCTATCTTCGAGAGCGCCAAGCACTCGCGGTCCGAAATCCATAGCCCACTCAAACGCTGAAGGGTCGGTCTCGGCGCCATGCGCGGCTTGATTCAGCAACGGAAGCAGATCGCGAATCGCCGACGTCTCTTTGCCAGACAAAGCGCCGTCAGACTCAAGAGCGCGCATCAGTCCCCCCAAAGACGCTCTCTCCGCTTTGATTCCACGCTGTTTCGCCATCTCACGTAGTCGAGACTCAATTTCTATTCGAAGGCCTGCTAGCGCCAAGTTCGAATCGTTTCCAACAACTGCCTGGAACGCGTACTCGTGCTCCTCCATCGGTCGTATATTCAGGGAAGTGACGATAAGGCCCGACTCTTCAACTTTTTTTCGTGCCTTCTCAAGCTCTTGGAACTCGACTTTAACACCGCCCGGAATCTCAACACTTTTAAAGAGTGGACCAAGCCAAGGAAGAACAGCGATTCCAAGAAGGGTGACAGTAATCGCGTCGATCGTTATCGACGGAAACCACGAATGAAGAATTGCCGCTATTGCGGCAACAACGGTTATGACGATTTGTATGAAGCGTACACGCACTACAGTCTCTCAATCAGACTCTTAATCCAAGCCATACAAAACTCAATCGACCAGTTTGTTTGTTGATCTGTGAGCTTTGGCATATCAGCTGATCCTGCGCCGTGACCGAATGGGTTACGCAACTTCAGAAAGAATTGTTTTAGAATCTCGGACTCCCAAGCGTCGAGAAATCTCCCATTCTTCGTCGAGGCAAGATTGTCGATGTAGTTGGACGCTCCTCGCTCTCCGCCATGCGTCCAATCCCTCTCATCCGAGATGATCTTTATCGTGCTTTCGAGTGCTTTGGCTGCATGCCAAGCTGGATCTCTACCTCCGGTGTCCCGAAGATCGATGGCGGTCGCCATGTCTGTCTCGACGTTCATCCACTTTTCGTCTGCGACCAGCGCCCAGAAAGGTGTTTCTATTTGCGCTTCCACTTGAGAATCAACAGACCTTTGAATGAAGCCGTTGTGGTAATTAAGCTTGTAGCCTGCTTGGCGAAATCGCTCGTTCAGCTCATCAACCGACACCTGAAACCGCTCCTCGGTGTCCAATAGATCCGCCAGAACACGTGACCTGTCGCTCATTGGCTTTTGAACTTTCTCCTGGGCAAGGAGCTTTGAGATAAGCACGTCTGCGGAAGTTATCTCCCTTTTTCGGCGAGCGGCAATTGCTTGCTCTTTCTCGCGGAACGCAATCTCGATAAAACTCAATCGGTTCTTTATGAACTCATCCGCGGAGCCCGACCCGTCGAAGTCGGCACACACGTACTGCTCGCACATCATTCGCCATGACCGTGTGAAGTTCACCCAGTTCCTGTTGCCCAGGTACTCACGATAGTAGCCATCATGACGCTTGGCGAGTTCCTTTAGACCCAGCTCTGTGCTCAGCTTGTCGTTTAGCGATTTCCATCTTGCGTTAGTGGCATCAGTTTCCTTGTCCTGATAGCCCATTGGGAAGATATCCTCGTTGACTAAACGCCATGCCTGAATGATGAGTCGGCGATCACGCGCGGTGAAAGCGTCCCACATTGGCACATCGACGTAACGGAAGGCGAAAATATCGGTAAGCATTGCAACTAAGTCTACCGAAATGCGGCGTTGCAAGCTGATCTCTTGAGGTTGTGCCAGGACCTAAGACAACTGAACTGACGCAGGCTCGCAGGCCTGAAAAATCGCTAGTTTTCCGGATCCCTTCGACCCGAGACGATTGCCACAATATTTGTAACGGCGGTCGTCGCCTCCAAACACATTGCGGCATCTCGAAACTGAGCGGTACGACGGTGCTGAAGTGCCACAGCTAGCTGCAAGGCGGATCTGGCGTGCCTGCGGGCGTCCTCGTGATTTCTGCCGCCTAGTTCGGTCGCGAAGTACGCCTCCAGCATCCTATTCGTGTCAGTAGCGCTAGGTTCAACTCCGTCACTCGTCGTATGCAAGGTCGGATCGTAGACAGCTTGGGCCACCGAGATAAGAACTTCGCGACCTAGCAATCCGACGGCCTGAAACTGCTCCTCTGTCTCCGCCGATGCGAGCCGGTCTCTCAATTCACCAACTGTTCGATCAACACGCGCCCAACCGGTCGGCACGAAGTTATCAACATCGCCATGGCGGACGCGTTCGATAAGCGGACCGCACAAGTCGTTCACGTAGAGTCGCCGTGACTGGTACGTCGGCATGTCGCCACTACTCCATCGATGGTACCAATCCCACAGGTCTCCATAGAGCAGCGGATTCTCGATTCGTTTTCTTGCCAACGAAGCTGCCACGCGCCCGTACAGCTCTCGAAACTCATCGTTCACATTCTGAATTCGATCACCACCGGTAGCGACGTTGATCATTGTGTCGCGAATCTGGTTGACTGCTTCGATTAACTCGTCATCCGTCACGTGGTCTTAATCTCGCGTTTGCACCAACCCACAGTATATTACCGCTAATCATGTGCTTCATCGCACACAGCAAGCTCCAGTTTCGCGAAGTAGCAGATAGAATCCAATTCTCAATGTGAGCATGTGCTCAGACTGGGAATGATCCAATGCCATGGACAGAAGTCGCCCCAAGTATGCACATGGCCGGCGGGGCGCAGTGAAAGTTCGAAAGCCGTAAGACAGCTTTCTTGGCCAAGGAAGCCGGTCCAGGTGGGCCGGCTTCTTACTCTAGTTAGCGGTTCACCTTTTTCCCGGTACCAATCGGTACGAGCCCTGCCACTGTCTGCGGACTGCCGAAGGGCCGAGTTGCAGGACCGGATATGCCCGCCCGAGTCTGAGGCCGTGCAAACGGACGAGTAACGACGCCCTCACCTGGGGCGTTCACACCTGGACCACGGCTTACATCGCCCGTGCGACTCTTTCTGTCTTTGATCTTCATTTCAGTCTCCCATCAACTTGCGGTACGCAGCGAGTCCAGGAGAGTCGAAAGTCTTTTCTGTGGACGCGCCTTTCGATCTATTGAACACCGAGTCGACGTGATTGCGGACCGTCTCGTCGGGGTCCACGTCGTCCGGCCAGCCGTCGGGCACACCGATGAAATCGTCCGCAGCGTAGTCAAAGGAGATCTGAATCCCTCTCTCAGTCGCGAGCCAGGCTTTCACTCGCACGACCTCCCGAAGGTCCTTGTTCGCGACTGTCTGTTCGTACGCTGCGTCGGCGCGACCCTGTAGGTACGCGACCTCGCGCTCGCTCTTGCTGATCGCCGCGTGGAGTTCGTCTCGCGTCATCTCTTCAGGTTTCTTAGACATTCTTGACCTCCTCAATCACATCGAGCGCAGGAGTGCGCCAACGGCTGACGAACTCTGCCGTGTGCTTCGCAAACGACGCACGCATATTCTCGGCACGAGTCAGATCGGCCTCTGCCTTCCTAATCTCTGCGTCCATCTCAGGCTGAAACGTCTTCGCGGCAGACACGAACATCACCTTCTGGTCTTTCTCCTCGACGCCCAGCAAGAACGGTGTCGTGCCTAAAACGACGGATAGCACATGCTCGTCCCCGGTCTCCACCGCGGCCTTAAGCGTCGCGAGGTTCGGCTTCTTGCCGAGGCGCGCCCGGATCTCCGTGTGGATCGGTTGCACAGGGTTGTGCGGGACCAGGGCGGCCCGTAGGGACTCGCGTTTCTCGGCAAGATGTGCCTTCGTCTGCTCAACTGCGTTGTCGAGCGCGACGAACGCTCGTTCGAACTTTGGACGCATCACGTCGGCAAGTTCCTTCTTATGCTTGTCCATCTCACCGCGCCATACGGCGACTTGCTGGTCGTACTTCAGCCGCTGCACTTCGGACATCTTGCGCTGGCCTGGAACCAACTTCGGACGAAGGCTCGCCGCCTGGGCGTCCAGCTTCTCGGCAGCCTCGACTGCGGCGCCCCATACTTCGTAGGCGCGGCTGGAAGCGTCGACAAGTCTTGGTAGCTCGCCCGACAGCACCGCAGGGTGCGCGTCTGGCGGTAGGGCCGTGTTGATGTGGGGTAGCTTTCTGTCAGTAACCATTAAGATTCTCCTGTTAGTACATGCCGACTACAGTCGCCTGCGACGAGGTCGTGCGGTATGCGTTGTAGATGGAACGAACGCCGTAGAAGAGCGCGTCGAGGTGGTGGGCCAACCTCCATCGCGGGTCTATCTCATTGGCGCGCGTCGGTGATCTTGGCGCCATTGGAATCGTCTCGATCAAGTGTTCGCATCGGTGTGACACGAAGTAGATTCCAGGCCCATCGTGCGTGACCGCGCCATCGAGGAGATGACGGAGTAGCACGGCATGTCCGACACGGTCTTTACGGATAGGCTTTCGCCAGCGTAGCGAGCCGTCGGTGAACTGCTCGTTCATGAGATCGACAACTGTGTCGCCGTGAAGGCCACGCATATCGTCGATCACTGCGTACTGGCAAGTCCGGATGTTGTTCCGCGCCAGCATCTCCTTGACTCGCTCCGCGAACGACGCCGGACTGTCGCCCAAGCCTTCCTCGAGGTTGCCAGGTACGCAGGTGCAGCACTCGTCGAGGACGTAGAGACTGCCTGGTGGGTGATTTGGGAAACGATAGTCACCCTTCGGTCTCGCGACCAAGTGCGCGGCGGAAGGCGCCCGCGTCCCCCAGTCTGCTCCGACGACGCGCCACCCCCACTCGACGGGCGGCAGGTGGTCAATGAGGTGAACGGCGGGATCGAAGTTGTCGAAGATCGAGTCGCCCAACACAGACCACTTGCCCTCGATCCAGGCATCTGCGAGCGCCTCATCGCCAGCAGTCGACGCGAGGAGTTCGGTTCGGTACCTCTCAAAGTCGACTGCCGGGTTGTCGCGAGCCGTCGAGTGGACCCAAATCCACTTCGCGCCGTGCTCGTCTTGGAACACGCGCCAGGGCGGCGACTGACTCAAGATCTTGAACACCATCGAGTGTGCGCGGCCGTGCGGGTTGGCAGTCATGTGGAACTCCCCGCGAACGCCAGCCGGCGGGCGAAGGTTCGAGCGAAGTCGAAAGAGAAGCCGGAACGTATCGGGAGGGTAGTTGCCGACCTCGTCGGCGAAGATACCGGTCACCGTGCGGCCCTGCACCTTCGCGTAACTCTCCTCGTCGCCCAGATTGGTGAAGTACATCACTGCGCCGTTGGGGAGTTCGATGGTGCCAGCGGCCTTGTTGCGATGGGCAGTCCCGAACGCCGCCTTCGACAGCCTATACATGTCGTCGAAGATCTCGATGAGGCCCGAGTGCGACTCTCGCACGAAGAGCGCACGAGCGTCGGCGCCGAGTTCGTTGCAGTGGGCGATGGCACTAAGCCGCATGCCGTGCGTCTTGCCTGAACCGCGACCGCCGGACCAGATGATGTGGCACTGCTTGCGAAACGCCATGGCCGCCTCCTGCATGCGCGACGGCGGCGCGGAGATTCCCTGTCTGTCTTCAGTCTTCATGTTCGATAGCCTTTCGGTCGTTGTCTGCACGTTGCTCAATGAAGCGCTCTAGATCTTCCGCCGACATCGCGGGCGGAATGATGATGTTCACGGCGTTCGGCTGCTCTGGCGCTTTGCCGTGCACCTTCTCAAGTAGTTCCTTAGCCGCGGTTGTCATGCCCCGCTGCTCGTCGTCGCCCACCGCCTGGACAGTCAACGCCTGGACGATCAGATGCTCGTGTTCTGCTAGTCCCTGCCGGTATGCGAGCTCAGCCTTCTCGTCCGTCTCCAGGATCAAGTCGAAGTCCTGAGGGGTAACGCCCAGCCGATGTGCCACGAGGTCCTTAGAAGCGCCCTCAGCGCCCAGAGAGACGACCAGGTTGCGACCGTGATTTGTCAGTCGAAGGTCTCCCTGCAGCCGTCTCCAAAGGCGAATGTCCTTTCGTTTGCCTTTGTTTGCTCCGTCAAAATCCCGCTCTGACCGACAAACTCCCGACAAAACAGTCTCGACGTCTTTCGAATTCAACTGGTTACCCCCCGAAGTTGGGTGGTGAACGAACACCTGCATGAAATTGACAGCAAGCGTGAGCGTCGATGCAACGCGTATTCGCCCAACGTCAGTGACACTAGTGACAGTTCTCGTCTTATAGAGCTGTAAGAACGTCGACTTCCGCCTAAACGTAGATACAGTCCCATAAAGGACGAAGTGTCACTTCTGTCACTCTCAGAAGTGTTTTGGGTAATGATCGCGTTCACCTGTGACCTCCGTGATGACTTCCAGCCCTCTTGGGCTAAGAGTGACGTGCCTTCCTCGCACACCGCCCGTGCCGCGCTCTGGTGGCAGGCCTCGATACTCAAGCTGCGTTTGAAATCGCTTCCTCGACAAAGCCGCCTCGCCCGCCAGGCGACACCACGCGCTGTAGCTCTTGTAGAGGTCCGCGCCCGATGTGAATCCGCCGTCGAGTTCGCAACACTCGTTCAGGAACGAGCCGATGATGTCTTCGTCTTCGAGGTAGTCGTCCGTGGCGCCCGTGATGATCTTCGGAGCTGACAGCCCTCGTTCGGCCCACGCCAGCGCACCATCGATAGCCCAGCTGAGGATCTGGCCACCCTCTTCTTGCTTCAGCTTGCGACCGAGGTCGCGGTCTACCTGGTCGGCGGCGATCTCTTGGTTGAACGGCAACAGATGGATGCGTCTGCGGATCGCGTGGTCTACGTTCTGAAAGCCGGGCTTGTGGTTGCCCACCACGAACAGCTTGAACTGCGGCGTGTACTCGAAGAAGTCCTGCCGCATGAATCTGGCCGCGATCCTGTCGCCGCCGGTCATGCGCTTGATCTTCGCCTCAGCCCAGCGCTGATTCGCCTCCGTTTCGGGCGCCACGACGAGCCTGGCACCCTTCATGCCTGCGATGTCCGTCGGGTGCTGCACACCGTTACTAATCGCTAGCGTGTCGAACGTCGTCGACGTCGCGTAGTCTGCGAGCAGCCACTGCAGGATGTCCTGTAACACCGACTTGCCGTTGCCGCCGGGTCCGTGGACGAAGAACAGCGCATGCTCTTTGGTTTCGCCTGTTAGGCAGTAGCCCATGATGCGCTGCACGTAGTCGACGAACTCACCATCGCCTGCGCAGGCCCAGTTGAGGAATTCCAAGAATCGGCGAGGCTCGCCCCGTTGCGGGGTCACCGCCGTCTGCTTCGTGCAGTACAGCTCAGGCGACGACGCCGTCAGCTCCCCGTTGTTGAGGTCGACTACGCCGCCAGGTGTGTTCAACAACATCGGATCCGCGTCGAATTGATCGAGCGTGATCGCCATGCGCCTGTCGCTTCTCGCCAGCGTCTCGACGGCTGCGATCTTCGACTTTGAGAGTAGAGATCGCTTCGCGTTGGGCTTTTCGGGATCGACGTACTTGGCGGCCTCTCGAAGTAGCTGCTTGACAAGGTCCCAGGCGAGCAGCGTTTCTTCAGGACACCATCGGGTATCGTCCCAGGTGAACCACAGGCCGCGCTGCGCACAGAAGCGGAGGTCGTCCTCATGAAGGCGTGCGAACCTGAGTGCCAGGTCGTCTTCCGACATCGCGACCGAGTTCTGTTCCGGGACGACGCAGGGCGCCTTCTCATACGCCTTCTTGATCTGAGCAACGACGTAACGCTCGCCACCGTTCTCTGTGATGTGCGCCTGCAAGCTCTCGTGCAAGTCTGAAGAGCGAACGAGTGGTGAGGGATCGACGCCAGCGCGAGTGCACGTGGTCAGCATGGAGAACAACCAGCCGCTGCGTGATGTGTCGTCCGGCTTATCGTGTTCCGTCTCGCCGTTGAGCGCGATGTCCTTCGCCCTGTCGGGTGCATCGATCTCCGCGATGCTCGACACTTGAGCCGACCGAAATGCCTCGACTGTATAGGCGGCCTCGCCCGCCGTCGGCGCCACGGGGGGAGACGCTGCGACGACGGGCTCGGCCTTTGGAAAGTCTTCTAGACGGTAATCACGCACGCGCGCTCTCCCGTCTTCGTGTTGAGCGTGCCTGGCAGGCGAGCGACGCGGTCGATGTTGTGACACTTGTCTGCGGAGAAGATCCTCTCGAGCTCGCGCATGAATTCCTCTGCTTCAATGCCCGCAGGCTCCTTCAGTCGCCAGTACCCCCAGAAGCCGCGGCCCGAGTCGACGATTAGCGTCGGCGGACCGGGTACAGAATTCGGCAGGTTGTGCGTGAGCAGCCCAAGCAGACGCTCGCGCTCCCCGGCGAGGTCTTCGTCTACGCGGGGGTCGAGGTCGACCCACAGCCAGCGCGTTGAAGCGATGTCAGACTTCGAGGGCTTCTTTCCGAGCACGCCGTGTGGCGTCGCGGGCAGGAAATACAGATTCCAACCGCGTTCGGCGTAACGCCTTATGAATCGCTGCGCCTGGTCGGCGCGCTGGGCGTCGAACGTCTGCGTAGCGATGCCGCCGTTGTGGATGGCGGTCAGTACCCACAGGGCGTCACCGTGGAACTCGCGCAAGAAGCGGATCGCTACGTCCGTATCCATGCGTCGAGCTCGTCTTTGTGGATACGGTATTGCTTGCCCAGCTTATGTGCCGGCAAGCCGCCGTCGCGGATCATCTCGCGGATAGAGTTCTCCGGCTTGTTCAGATAGACGGCGACCTCTGCGACACTGAACCACTCACGAGGCAGCGGAGGGCTCTCACGGAGCTGTTCTGCGACCGCTGCGGCGATTTTTTGTATGAGGGGATCGTCGAACACGACGCGGCTCCTCCTGAAATTCGTTTCAAGGGAACCGTGCGCTCGGGTGTTTTCACGTAGTCGTTGCGACTACAACCGGGGGCCGACTGTTTAGGTCGGCTTAACACAGTGGATTGCGAGTTTCGCTTCCGAAGCCCCGGATCTCGTGGTCGGGGTGGACGGCCTGTCGGCCCGTTACTGACGCTTGGTCAAGTTATACCCAGAAAACGGACAGCCGTAAACGACTATTTTCGGCGAATCGATGACTACCGACAAAACTCCCTACAAGACTCGCCGACAAAAAAGAAAAAGCCCGCAGGTTCATTAACCTACGGGCTCTTTGTTTGGTGGTGATGGGTGGAATTGAACCACCGACCTGCGGGTTATGAGTCCGCCGCTCTAACCATCTGAGCTACATCACCGGTGTCTGGCTTTGTGGGGGACCGCGGGTCCCTCCAGAAGGGGCGCCGATTTTCCAGTTGGCTGCGCTGAGTGTCAAGAAATAGTGAGGAATTTCGGCCGGTTTCTCTATAATTCGGGGCTGATTCACGGGGTGTTCTGAAAATGTTCGAAAACAGCCAGATCGCGCTGGAGGGGCTGCCTTCGGTCGACGAAATCGACTGGCAGCCGTTGCACAAGTCGCAAGCGCTGCAGGTATGCATAGCGAGACTTTTTTTGCCGGTGCTGATGCTCATCGCCCAGGTCGTCAGTGTGTTCATACCTAATGTGACCTTGTTTCCCATGCCGGTTGGCCTGGTGATCGTTGGCGTGTTCTCGCTGCTGTTCCTCGGTTGGCCGTTCCTCGCGGTGCGCTACAAGGGCGTCGCCAGCCGCGAGCAAGACATCGCTTACAAGACCGGCGTGGTGTTCCGGAAGGTCACTGCCATCCCGTTCAATCGCATCCAGCACGTCGAGACCTCGCACGGACCGCTCGATCGAAAATTCGGTACTGCCAGCCTGCAACTGTTCACCGCCGGCGGTTCGTCGGGTGACCTTCAGATTCACGGCCTGGAATCGGACAACGCCGAGAATCTTCGCGCCTATATCCTCGACAAGATCGGAGGCGGGATTGAGCGCAGTTAGCGACTGGCGGCGAACGTCACCGCTTGCCGTTCTGTTTTTCTTCGGTCGGGTCTTCAAGGGCATCGCGAAGAATTTCACGCAGGCGATCGCACCCATGGCCGCTTTCGCCGTCGCCTGGCCGGGGTCGACCATGACCAAGATTGTCATCGCGGTCTCGGCGGTCACACTGTTTTCAGTGACCTACTCGGTGCTGCGCTACCTGTTTTTCCGCTTTCGCATCGAGGAAGACTCCATCCTGATTCGCGACGGGATCTTCAATAAGACACAGCTGGACATCAAGTACGATCGAATCCAGGGAGTTAACGAGGAACAGGGACCGGTAGCGCGAGCGCTCGGTCTCGTCGACCTGACCCTGGAGACGGCCGGTTCCTCGTCGAGCGAAGGCAACCTGCCGGCCGTTGAACGCTCGTTCGCGGACGCCCTGCGGGAAAAGATTGATCGGACACCGCGAACCAGCGCACCCGACAGTGCCGAGCCGGAACCGGTTGATGCCGAGAGTTCCGTCATCCTGCGACTCGGCAACCGCGACATGATTCGTATTGGCCTGTCCGATCGGCGCGTGCTGATCGTGCTCGCCTTCCTGGGACCACTGCTGGAACAAACCGGTGACCGTCTCGACGACTATTTCGACCAGTACCTCGGGCCAATCGTCACCAGTTTTGGCGGCGATGTCGCCTCCGGTGTCCTGGTACTCGCAGCGCTCGTGCTCGGCGTCATCCTGACGCTGACACTGATATCGATCGGAATCGCGTTCTGGAGCTATCACGGATTTACCCTGATGCTGGACGGCCGCACGCTGCGCTCGAAGGCGGGGCTCGCCACCACGCAAAACATCTCCATGGACGTCAAGAAGGTGCAGCGCATCGTGGTGCAGCAGGGCATCGTGCTCGGCTGGTTCGCCCGCTGGCGAATGAATGTGCAGCAGGCAACAAGCTCGGCGCAGGAGAAAGCGAGCTTCAAGATCCCGCTGATCAGCGGTGACACGGCGCAGTCGTTAACACGGCAGCTGTTCGAAACCGAAGGCCAGTCGTATGCGCTGGATGTCGCCGATACTCGCTTCTCACGCGTCGCGAAGCGCTACATCGTCACCCGCACGCTGGTGCTTGGCGTATTGCCGGCGGCACTTCTCGCGGTTCCGATCAGTATCGGTACCGGACCGTTTGCGCTGCTGACGTTTGTTTGGGTGCTGCCGGTCTACCTGATTGTGCGAAGGGTCTGGAAACGACTGGCCTGGTATACCACCGACGACATGCTCGTCAAACGACGCGGCTTCCTGGGCTATCGAATGGACGCGTTTTTGCTGCGTAAAGTACAGCGGGTGACAATAAAACAGTCGCTGTTCCAGCGGCGACGCGGCCTGGCCACGCTGCAGTTATTCCTCGCCAACGGACACATCGACCTGCCCTACATCGAGGAGTCAACCGCGAACCAGATTCGCGACTACGTGTTGTTCAGGGTCGAATCGAGCAAACAAGACTGGCACTAGGCGCGACCGGCAATCCCTCGAACGCTAGACGTTGAAGCGGAAGTGCATGACATCGCCTTCCTGGACGATGTACTCCTTACCCTCGAGTCGCAGGCGACCCGCCTCCTTCGCACCCTGCTCGCCGTTACCAGTGATGTAGTCGTCGTAGGCGATGACTTCAGCACGGATAAAGCCCTTCTGGAAATCGGTGTGGATCTCGCCGGCGGCCTCCGGTGCCGTTGCCCCGACTTTGGTGGTCCAGGCACGCACTTCGGTCGGCCCGGCCGTAAAGTAGGTCTGCAGCCCGAGCAGCGCATAGCCCGTCCGGATGACACGATTGAGCCCGGGCTCGTCAAAACCGAGATCGTCGAGGAAGTCCTTCTTGTCGGCGTCATCGAGCAAGGCAATCTCGGCTTCGATCGCCGCACAAATCGCAACAACCTGGCTGCCGTCTTGCTCGGCATACGCTGTGACAGCGTCAAGATGCGGATTGTTGTCAAAGCCGTCCTCGGCCACGTTGGCGACGTACATGACCGGTTTGGCCGTGATCATATGCAGGCCATTGGCGATGTCGGCCTCCGGTTCGTTCAGCTCAAGAGTGCGCGCCGGCTTGCCTTCATCGAGATGCGCTTTGACCTTGGCGATGGTGTCGCGAATGAACACATCTTCTTTCTTTGCTGTTTTCGCGTTGCGTTCAGCCTTGGCGAGCTGGCGTTCAACCGACTCGAGATCGGCAAGCGTCAGTTCGGTGTTGATGGTGTCGATATCGTCGACCGGGTTGATCTGGCCTGCGACGTGGGTGACGTCGTCATCCTCGAAACAGCGCACGACGTGGGCGATTGCATTGGTTTCGCGGATATTGCCCAGGAACTGGTTGCCCAGGCCCTCGCCTTGCGACGCGCCCGCCACGAGGCCCGCGATATCGACAAACTCCATGGTCGCCGGGATCAGCTTTTGCGGCGTGACAATCGCCGCGAGTTTGTCGAGGCGCAGGTCCGGAACCGGTACGATGCCGACATTCGGCTCGATCGTACAGAACGGGTAGTTTTCTGCCGCGATCTCCGCTGCGGTCAGCGCATTGAACAGCGTCGACTTGCCGACGTTCGGCAAACCGACAATTCCACACTTGATTGCCATGCGTTTTCCCTCGCGCGTTAGCCGCGCGTATGCAGTTTTTTCATGGCGGCATTGCTGCCGTCTTCGACCAGCTCCGGCAGTACGGCCAGCGCGTCGTCAATGTTGCGTTCGATCGCATCCTCGGTGTCGCGACTGCCGCGCTTCAGCACGTAGCTGACAACAGCGTCTTTATGACCGGGATGGCCAACACCGAGCCTCAGGCGCAGAAAGTCGTTGCCGCAGTGCTTGATGATGTCTCGCAGGCCGTTGTGACCACCATGACCTCCGCCCTGCTTCAGCCGAACGGTGCCGGGCGGCAGGTCGATTTCGTCGTGGGCGACCAGCACCTGCCGAATGTTCAGCCGATAGAAGTCAATGAGGCTGCGCAGCGGCCGACCGCTTTCGTTCATGAAGCTCTGCGGCTTCGCCAGCCAGATGTCCTGCCCGGCGATCGTCACCTTGCAAACGTCGGCATCGAATTTCTTGGAATAGTTGAAGATGCCGCCGTGCTTCCGGGCAATGGCGTCCACAAACCAGAAGCCCGCGTTGTGCAGGGTTCGATCGTATTTGTCGCCCGGATTACCGAGGCCGGCTATCACTTTCAGGTCCATCTGCTGCACCTAAAGAAAGACCGCGGGGATTCCGGCAATCGATGCTGGAATCGGTCCGCGGTCTTCGCGATCAATGGCGTTATTCGTCGCCGGCGTCTTCCGACGCTGCCTCTTCGCCGCCTTCTGCCTCGTCGTCCGTGGACTCTTCTTCCACAGCAGCACGCTTCAGCTTCTGCACAGCAACCACGGCGTGGTCGTGTTCCGGACCCTGTGCGAGTTCTGGAATGGTGACGCCTTCCGGCAGCTTCAGCTCGGACAGGTGAATCATCGCGTCAAGTTCCAGCTCGGAGACATCGACTTCGATGAATTCCGGCAGGTCCCTCGGCAGACAGGTGACCGCGACGTCGGTTATCAGGTGAGACACCTTGCCGCCGCCGAGTTTCACGCCCGGTGCCACATCTTCGCCCAGGAAGTGCAGCGGGACGTTCATGCGGATTTCTTCGTCTTCAACGATGCGCTGCAGGTCCATGTGCAGGATCTGCATCTTCGCCGGGTGGCGCTGCAGGTCCTTCAGGATCGCGGCCTGGCTCTTTTCGCCCACCTTGATGTTGAGGACGCTCGAGTAGAACGATTCGTTCTCGAGCTGCTTCAAGACCTTGTTGTGGTCGAAAGCGAGTGAGCGCGGCGGACGGCCGGCACCGTAGATGATTGCGGGTACTTTTCCGTCACGACGCAGGCGGCGGCTCGCACCTTTCCCCATGTCTTCCCGGAATTCCGCAATCAGGTCGAATTCTTCAGACATGTCTGAGCTCCGTTAACTGATTGATTAGATTATGGATTTGCCTCAATGAGGCGCCTGCACGGATTGCGACCACCCGGCGCAGGGGCGCGCACTATAACTCACTGACGAAGCGGAGAAAAGTGGTCTTTTCGGCCGCTAGTCGACGTACAGCGACGACACGGATTCCTCGTCGCTGATGCGACGCATCGTCTCGGCGAGGATTTCGGCGGTCGACAGCTGGCGGATCTTGCCGCAGGCCCGCGCCGCCTCGGACAACGGGATTGTGTCGGTCACAACAATTTCGTCGAGCGCCGACGCCGTGATGCGCTCGACCGCCGGGCCGCTCAGCACCGGGTGGGTGATGTAAGCTGCAACCGTCGCCGCACCGCGCTCTTTCAGCGCACCGGCCGCATGGCACAGCGTGCCGGCGGTATCGACCATGTCGTCGATCATGATGCAATTTTTGCCCTCGACCTCACCGATGATATTCATCACCTCGGACTGGTTCGCCCGATCACGACGCTTGTCGATAATGACAAGGTCGGCATCGTCAAGGCGCTTGGCCAGCGCGCGGGCGCGCACGACGCCGCCGACGTCCGGGGAAACAACGACCATGTGATCCAGTTTTTTCTTCCAGACGTCGCCGAGCAGGATCGGCGAAGCGTAAACATTGTCGACGGCAATATCGAAAAAGCCCTGAATCTGGTCGGCGTGCAGGTCGACCGTCAACACCCGATCGATGCCGGCGGCGGCAATCAGTTTTGCGACGAGTTTCGCCGTAATCGGTACGCGCGACGCGCGCGGGCGACGATCCTGGCGGGCAAAACCGAAGTACGGGATGACGGCGGTGATCTGGGAGGCCGACGCACGTCGAGCCGCGTCCGCCATGACCAGCAATTCCATCAGGTGGTCCGACGCCGGTGGACAGGTCGGCTGGATGATAAAGACCTCGCGACCGCGAACGTTTTCCAGAATTTCGACGTTGATCTCGCCATCGGAGAATCGTCCCACCTGCGCCCGCGCGAGCGGCAGCATCAGGTGGCGAGCGATATTCTGGGCAAGTTCCGGGTGCGCGTTCCCCGAAAACACGGCCATACTTGCTAAGTCCACGCGTGGTCCCCCTCATGCATGTTATGGCTGGGGCGGCAGGATTCGAACCTGCGAATCACGGGATCAAAACCCGTTGCCTTACCGCTTGGCTACGCCCCAAATTTGTACCGGCCAGCGTGCGGCGCAATTGTGCGGTTCGGCCCGTTGGGTGTCAACGAATCAACCGGCGTCGGTCACGGTTGGTCATAAAAACGCCAGCGATCGACGACGAGGCGCACACGGGTCGTCGGGGACGTCGCCGTTATCCGCGCTGGCAGGTCCTGTCCGGCGTACTCCCGGTAGCGGTCAATCGCTACGTTCCAGCCGCGCTGCTCGAGCAACACCAGCCGCCCTGCATCATCGAGAACCGGTGTGCCGGGCACGTCAGGATCGGGAATGCCGAGCGCCCAGTACTTCAGGGAATCGACCGGGATCGTCCAGCCGTACAGCCGCTGCAGGTCGAGCTCCGGCTGTTCAAGCCTGAGTTCAGCCCCGTTCTTGTCGGTCAGCAGGATTCCGCGACGGTCGCCCGAAACGCGGATCGTGCCTACGCCCAGGGGACCACTCAGCGTGGAATCGAAGCGACCTCCGTCCTGGGTATGGCGAAACCGGGCGTTAAAGCCGTCGTTTTCGCTGCGAATGCCGATTCGACCGGCCAGCGCCCAGTCGTCGGTCTTTTCCAGCAGCGAGCGGCGTTGCTCCCAATCACCGAGCTCGGGCAGGTCAACTTCAACCCGGTCGGTGGTCGCACAGCCCGCCAGCCAGAGGCAGGCAAGCAGAACAGCGCTAGTCGGCGTCCGGGAACAGGCGCTTGCGCACGGCGTCGAGGAGTTCATTGTCAGGGTCTTTCTCTTCTGCGGCCTCCAGCATCGTCATCGCCTCGTCGCTGCGATCGAGCGTGTGCAGGACTTCCACGATGTGGGCGGCTACCTCGGGATCGTCGAAGGCTGCGTAGGCCCGCTCAAGCTCGACGAGCGCTGCCTCCGGCTGGCCCAGACGGAACAGCACCCAGCCCATGCTGTCGATGATGGCGGGGTTGTCGGGATCCTTGTCGAGTGCCTTTCGGATCAGGGCGTCCGCTTCCTTCCAGTCGTCCGGTCGGGTGGAACGATCAGCAAGCGTGTAGCCGAGCGCGTTCAGCGAGGTCGCGCTTTCAGGGTAACGCTTCACAGAGTCGCGGTACTGGGTGATCGCGTCGTCGAGCCGATCCATGCGCAGCAGGACTTCGGCGCGTCCCAGCATGCCGTTCTCGCTGTCAGGCCGGAAATCAACGAATCGATCGTAGTAAACGAGCGCGTCGTCGTAGCGGTCCATCGACGTAAGCAGCTGTGCCTTGGCGAGCACGACGTCGATCGCATTCGCCGGGCTCGTCTGTGCAAAGGCCTCCAGCATCGCTATTGCCTGCTCGGGCTCCTCGTTTTCAAACGCCATCAAGGCGCTGGCGCGGCGCTGCGCGGGCACGGCGTTCGGGCCGGTCTGCACGCCGGCATACAGCCGGATGGCGCGATCGACCTCCTCGCGGATATCCGCAATCCGCGCAAGGTAGAACAGCGCGTCGTTGGTGTATCTCCGCGTGGACAACAGGTCTTCGAAATCGCTCCACGCCGCATCGAAGCGCTGCTCGCGGAAGTTGATAATGGCCATCAGGCGAATGGCGTCGGCCCGGCTGGGCTGTTCGAGCAGCACCTGGTTCACCTGGCTCAACGCGTCGTCGTTGCGGCCCACCGACATGAACAGCAGTGCCAGCTCCATGCGTGCTTCCGGGTCCGGGTCCGGGTCGTCGCCGACAATCCGTGCCGTGTAGTCGATTGCCGCATCTTCCTCGCCGGCAAACAGCAGGGTTCTGCCGTACAGCAGCTTCGCTTTCAGCCAGTCAGGATCTTGCTCAACCGCGAGCTTCGCTCGTTCAACCGCCGTGTCGATATCGTCGGCGGACATGGCCATGACGGCGACCGCATAATTCGCCGATGCCGAGTCGCGGTACGGTTTGGCGAGGTCCTTTAACAATTCATAGGCCGCGACTGGCTCCTCTTCGGAGAGCAGCGACACGAAGGACAGCAGGCGTTCGTCCTCCGGACCTTCGGACATTTTCAGGATGCGTTTGAAGTTTCGTTTCGATGGTCTGACCAGGCCCTGTCGCAGCTGCAGCTGGGCGACATAGATGATCGCCTGCTCGTTATCGCGATCGAGTTCGAGCCAGCGCTCCGCGGCCTGCAGCGCCTCCGCGTCGAAACCGAAACTGTAGGCGAAGCGCGTCGCTTTCTGCGCGTCTTCGGGCTTCTTGCTGAGCCGGGCAGCCTCCACCCAGTTGCGCGCGGCAGCGAGGTATTCTCCGGCCTGCACGCCCTCCGCCGCCATCTCGACATAATCCTCGTAAGTGAGACTGCCTTGCTGAGCGTGGGCTGCGATCGCCAAAAATGCCAGCAATAAGCCGATGGCGGAAGTGAATTCCGTGTTGCTGTTTCTGATCATCCTGAAGTGCCTGGGCGCAGCTCCGGTGCGCGCCGTTTCCCTGGAAGGTTAAGAGACAAGCCTTTTTGACCTCAGTTCGCTTATCATATGCGACTGATGACTGGGCAACTGACAGCCTGCCTCCGGCAGACAGCCAAACGATTGATATGCCGCTGAAAGTACTCGGGCTGAACCATAACACGGCACCTGTCGAAATTCGCGAGCAAGTTGTCTTCGCGGGTAACGATCTGGCGGCCGCGCTAAACGACGTCCGACGACTGCCTGGCGTGGACGAAGCCGTGTTGCTGTCGACCTGCAACCGGACGGAGTTTTACGTTGCCGGCGACGAGTCGATCGGCGAGCGGATCGCCGACTGGCTGCGATCCGAACGCGCACTCGACGGCGCGATTAACGACTCCCTGTTCCAGAAGCGTGATGATGACGCTATTCGCCATTTGTTCCGGGTCGCCTGTGGCCTCGACTCAATGGTGCTCGGCGAGCCGCAGATCCTCGGTCAGTTGAAAGACGCCTATCGCGAAGCGCAGAGCCTCGGTGCGACCGGCCGTCACCTGAGCGAAGTCTTCCAGCACAGTTTTTCCGCCGCGAAAAAGGTCCGCACCGATACCGATATCGGTTCCAGCCCGGTATCGGTGGCGTACGCGGCGGTCGACCTGGCCCGACAGTTTTTCGCCAGTTTTGAAAAACGCACCGCCCTGCTGCTGGGTGCGGGCGTGACCATGGAACTGGTCGCCAAACACCTTAAAGCGAAGGACATCGGCCAGATTTTTGTCGCCAACCGAAGCATTGATCGCGCTCGCGGCCTGGCCGCGCAGTTTGGCGGTTACGCGCTGCCACTGTCTGAAATTGGCGGTACGCTGCCGCAGGCCGACATCCTGATCAGCTCGACGGCGAGTCCGGACCACGTGGTGCGGCTTGAGGATATGCAGGCGGCGATCAAAGCCCGCAAGCGTCGCCCCGTGTTCGCCGTGGATATCGCGGTACCGCGCGATATCGACCCGGCGATCGCCGAACTCAGGGACGTTTACCTGTATTCGATCGACGATCTCGACAAGGTCATCCTCGACGGTATGGACAACCGCGAAGCGGCCGCCGTCGATGCCAACAAGATCCTCGACGACGAGATTTCCCGCTACTTGTCGATCCAGCGCGCCAAGCAGGTCGCACCGGTGATCACCCTGCTGCGCGAACAGGCCGAGTCCATTCGTGGCTCCGTGCTGCTGCAAGCCGAGAAACGCATCGCCCAGGGCGTGGACACGCGTGAGATTGTTGAGTACACGACCGCCGCGGTCATGAAAAAGCTGCTGCACACGCCGAGCGTGCGGCTGCGTGAGGCCGGCGAGATGTCTGACGAGGAGTTGATCGACTCCGCGCGGAAACTGTTCGGCCTGGGGGACGACCCCAAGTCATGAGGGATGCCATTCGACTGAGACTCGAGACGGTTTGCGATCGTTTCGAGGAAATCGCTGGCCTGTTGGCAGATCCCGACGTGATCGGCGACCAGAACCAGTTCCGCGAGCTGTCGCAGGAGTACGCTCGCGTCGAGCCGGTTGTCGAGCTGTTTCGACGCTATGAAACGCTGGGTGACGACATCGCCGCCGCCGAGGACATGGCCAACGACGCGGATGAGGAACTGCGCTCAATGGGCCAGGACGAGCTCGGTGCGCTGGTGCCGCAAAGAGACGAACTGCTGGTCGAACTGCAAAAGTCACTCATTCCGCCGGACCCCTACGACAACAGCAATGTGTACCTCGAAATACGGGCCGGCACCGGCGGCGACGAAGCCGCTATTTTTGCCGGTGACCTGTTCCGCATGTACTCGAAATACGCGGAACGCATGCGCTGGCCGGTTGAAATCCTGTCGGCACGCGAGGGCGAACACGGCGGCTACAAGGAAATCATCTGCCGGGTCACCGGCAGCGGCATCTACGCGAAGCTGAAATTCGAATCGGGCGCACACCGGGTCCAGCGCGTTCCCGCCACCGAATCGCAGGGGCGCATCCACACGTCGGCCTGCACGGTTGCCGTGCTGCCGGAACCCGATGAGATCGAAGAAACCGACATCAACCCGTCCGACCTGCGGATTGACACGTATCGCGCCTCCGGGGCCGGCGGCCAGCACGTCAACAAGACCGACTCGGCGGTGCGCCTGACCCACCTGCCCACCGGCATCGTGGTCGAATGCCAAGACGAACGGTCGCAGCACAAGAACAAGGCCCGCGCGATGTCGCTGCTGCAGGCAAGGCTGCTGGACGTACAACAAAGTGCGCAGGCCACAGAGCAGGCGGAAAAGCGCAAGTTGCTGGTGGGATCCGGCGATCGCTCCGAGCGCATCCGCACCTACAATTATCCGCAGGGCCGCGTCACCGACCACCGCATCAACCTGACGCTGTACAAACTCGACGAAATCCTCGAAGGCGGCATCGATGCTGTTATCGATCCGCTCGCGAGTGAGTACCAGGCGGACAAACTCGCCGAGCTTGGCGACTGACGGTGTGTCGATGAAACAGCGAATCCCCGGTGTGCTGCTTGTTGTCGCGCTGCTGTCCGCAGGGCTTGTCAGCATGCGGGCGGAAACAACGGATACGGCCACGTTCTCCGTGCTGTCCTGGAACATCTCGGAGGACGCGTTCTCTCGACAGCCGGACGCCTTCGCAAAGACTCTCGCCTGGGCGGATGCTGACATCGTGATTCTCGACGAACTGCACCCGACCGCGGATGTCGAGGTGTTCCGAGAGCAGTTGCCAGGCGAAGCCGACTGGAATATCTACGTCGGCACCAGCGGCGGTCGCCAGTTGCAGGCGATCGCGAGCCGCGGCAACGTAACCGCGCTGCCGGAATTCGACGGCGAGATTCCGTACCCGACGGAAGCACGCGATGCGTTGTGGCAAGCCATGACAGCGCGAGATCGCGCTAACCGCGACTGGACGATGGACAACGGCATCCCGGTGAGCGGCGCGATCGTCGAGGATCAAGCGCATCGGCTGCTGGTGGTCGTTACCGACATGCAGTGTTGCGGCGATTCACCGCAGTCCTGGCAGGAGCGACGACGCCAGCTCGAGGCGCGTGAGATTCGCCGGCTGATTCGTGAGGTGCTGCAGCGCGAGACGGTCGACGGCTTGATCATCGCCGGCGACTTCAACCTGGTGAACGGCGCATTCCCGCTGTCGATCCTCGGCGGCAGTTACGAGGCACCGGTCTTCGGCGTTGTTCCGGCCGAGGTGTATCACGCGGACGGGCAGGCCTGGACCTGGGACGGCCGCAGAACGCCGTTCCCCAACGGCACGCTCGATTTTCAGCTGTACAGCCCCGGCGCCCTCGAACCCCGCTCCGGTAAAATCCTGGATACAGAGAACATCGACACCGAGCAGCTGAACAGCCTCGGCCTGGACACCCGGTCGATGATGAAAACGGGGCGCCATCGGCCCCTGCTGGTCGAGTACGCCTGGCGCTGAGATCAGGCGGCGGCGGCCAGCGCCTGTGCCAGGTCCGCGATCAGGTCGTCTTGCGCCTCGATACCCACCGACAATCGAATCAGCTGATCGGAAATGCCGAGCTCCGCGCGGCGTTCCGGTGGCACCGACGCGTGCGTCATGATCGCCGGGTGATCGACCAGGCTCTCGACGCCGCCGAGGCTTTCCGCGAGCGCAAACACCTCGCAGTTCTCGAGGAATCGACGCGCGTTGTCGAGTGAACCCTTGATGAAAAAGGTCACGATGCCGCCGGCATTATCCATCTGTCGTTGCGCCAGATCGTACTGCGGGTGCGACTTCAGGCCCGGGTACAACACGCTGTCGACCTGCTCATGCGCCTCCAGCCATTCGGCGATGGCCTGGCCGTTCTCGCCATGCCGCTGCATGCGAACGTCGAGCGTTTTCAGGCCGCGCAGGGCGAGAAAGCTGTCAAACGGTCCGGACACGGAGCCGATGGAGTTTTGCAGGTACGCAAGGCGCTCTCCGAGCCCGGCGTCGTCGGTCACCGCGACACCACCGATCATGTCCGAGTGGCCGTTCAGAAATTTGGTCGCGCTGTGCATGACGATGTCGAAACCGAATTCCAGCGGCCGCTGCGCGTACGGTGTTGCAAACGTGTTGTCCGCCACCAGCAGGATATCGCGGTCAGCCGCGAGCTTTGCGATCGCCTCGAGATCGATGATCTTCATGAGCGGGTTACTGGGCGACTCGACCCAGATCAACCGCGTGCGATCGTTCATCGCGGCTTCAACAGCGTCGAGATCCGTCAGGTCGACGAAACTGAAATCGAGATTGGCAGACCGCTTGCGCACACCGTCGAACAGGCGGCGGGTACCGCCGTACAGATCGTCGAGCGCGATGACATGGCTGCCGGAGTCGATCAGCTCGAGGATCGTGGCGATGGCGGCGAGCCCTGAGGCGAAGGCAAAACCATGGCTCGCGCCCTCGAGATTGGCGATGCAACGTTCCCAGGCCATGCGCGTCGGATTTTGCGTGCGCGAATACTCGTAGCCCTGGTGTTCGCCGGGGCTGGTCTGCACGTAGGTTGACGTTGCGTAGATCGGCGGCATGATCGCCCCGGTCGACGGGTCCGGTGACTGGCCTGCATGAATGGTCCGGGTGGCGAATTTCTTGTCGTCGTTGCTCATCGTGTTCGATTCCTAGTCCATCTGTCGGCGCAGGTAGTTCAAGACATCCGACCGTGTAATCAGTCCGAGAAACCGGTCGCCGTCGAGAATCGCCGCGTACGGCTGGACATGCAGCATGGCGACGAGGTTGTTTACGCTCGATTCCTTGTCGAGCTTTATGAAGGCGGATTCCATCGCCGACGCCACCGGCGCATTCATCAACTCGGGTTTGCCAAACACGTGCTGAATGATTGCATCCTCGGTAACAACGCCGACAAGCT
Source organism: Pseudomonadota bacterium (assembly GCA_038747355.1). GTDB lineage: Bacteria > Pseudomonadota > Gammaproteobacteria > Steroidobacterales > Woeseiaceae > UBA1847. The sequence goes on from JBCDJX010000002.1 coordinate 48,414, forward strand.
TGCCTTCGTCCATGACCGGCAGCTGCGAAAAGCCGGCGTTGCGCAGACGATTGTGCGCGGTGGTCAACACATCCGACGGACCGACCGTGATCGTTGCACGCTCATCGTGCAGTCGACCGATCAGGTCGCGAAGGTCGCCGTGTTGCGGACGTGCGATGAAGCCCTGGTCTTCCATCCAGAAATCGTTGTACAGCTTTGACAGGTACTTGTTGCCGGTGTCGCAGGCAAACGCGACCACGTTTTTTGCCTCGTCCTGTTCGTGACAGTATTTGAGCGCCGCCGCCAGCAAGGTGCCGGACGAAGAACCCGCCAGCAGTCCTTCCTTGCGCAGCAGCAGCCTGGCAGCGTCAAACGATTCGGCGTCGGACACCGCGTACGCTTTGTCGACCTGTGAGAAATCGGCGATATCCGGAATGAAGTCCTCACCGATGCCTTCCACCAGCCAGCTCGCGCTTTTGTCGTGAATCTCACCCTTGTTGATGTAGTCGGCAAGAATCGATCCTTCGGGATCCGCGAGAACGAGTTTCACGTCAGGCGCGTTGGCTTGCAGGTATTTCGAAAGACCGGACACCGTCCCGCTGGAGCCTACCCCCAGCACTATGGCGTCGAGATCACCGTTCATCTGCTTGACGATTTCCGGACCGGTGGTTTGCTCATGCGCCAGCGGGTTGTCCGGATTGCCGAACTGGTTAATGAAGTACGCACCCTGCTCCTCGGCAATGCTACGACCGAGGTCCTGGTAGTACTCGGGGTGCCCTTTGGCGACGTCCGAGCGCGTTAACACGACCTCCGCACCCATGGCGCGCAGGTTGAAAATCTTCTCCTGGCTCATCTTGTCCGGCAGCACAAGAATCAGCTTGTAGCCCTTGCGTGCGGCCACCAGTGCGAGGCCGAGACCGGTGTTGCCGGCCGTCGCTTCGACCAGCGTGTCGCCCGGCTTGATGTCACCGCGGCGTTCAGCCTCTTCGATCATCGATACGCCAATGCGGTCCTTGATGGACCCGCCGGGGTTCATCAGCTCAAGCTTGAGAAACAGGCGGCAGGGCCCGGTATCGATACCCGTGACCTCGAGCATCGGCGTGTGACCGACCATCTCGAGAATATTGGAATAGACGTGCATGTGACTATAAGATCATTGCCCGAAGCCGGGGAGTGTACGCGATGCCCGCTCCCCGCCACCACCCTTGGCGCGGACTCGACGATGTACCTGAGCTCTTTGCTAGCCGCCAGCGAGGAACGACTCGCCGCGGTCAGTGACTCGCCGCGGCTTGACGCGGAACTCCTGCTGGCGCACGCGCTGGGCACCAACCGTACGTGGCTGTTCACTCACGCTGATGAAGCACCGCCTGAGACAGCGCACTCGACCTTCGAACACCTGCTGCGGCGCCGGATCGACGGTGAGCCGGTCGCCTATATTCTCGGCCATCGCGAGTTCTGGTCGCTGTCGCTCAGGGTCTCTCCGGCGACCCTGGTGCCGCGCCCCGAAACCGAGCGTCTTGTGGAAATTGCACTGGAGTTGCTGCCCCGGCGACAGGCACAGCGAATCGCCGATCTCGGCACCGGCAGCGGCGCGATCGCGCTCGCGATTGCCAGCGAACGGCCGGACTGCCAGCTCGTCGCGAGCGACCTCAGCGAGGCGGCGCTGGCAGTCGCCGAGGACAATGCCCGTCGCCTCAACATTGGCAACGTCGAGTTCCAGCACAGCGACTGGTGTCACGAACTGCGCGGCAAACCCTTCGACCTCGTGGTCGCTAACCCGCCGTATGTGGCCGAAGGCGACCCGGCACTGGACAGCCTGCAGGCCGAGCCAGTCAGCGCACTGGTCGCCGGGCCGCGCGGCCTCGACGATATCGAGCGACTGGCCGGCGACGTCCGTGAGATCCTGAAAATCGGCGGGCACTTTCTCGTTGAGCATGGCGAGGACCAGGAACCCGACGTGCGCGACATTTTTGTGCGCCACCACTGGACCGAAATCCACTGCTACAAAGATCACAGCGGCCGGCCGAGGGTCACCTCCGGCATCGTTCGCGGCTGACCCCGCGCTCAGGGTGTGATAAAACGCCGGCTTTATTCATGCAGCAGGCTCCCATGATCACGATCAAGACCAACCACGGTGATATCCAGGTCGAACTCTTCGACGACAAGGCACCCGTCACTTGCGAGAACTTTCGCCAATACGTGAAGGACAGCTTTTTCAACAACACCGTATTCCACCGCGTTATCCCGAACTTCATGGTCCAGGGCGGTGGCATGGACGCCGACATGAACCAGAAGGCGACCCGGGAGCCGATCAAGAACGAAGCGGACAACGGCGAAAAAAATCTCCGTGGCACGCTGGCCATGGCGCGGACCGCAGACATCAACAGCGCGACCGCACAGTTCTTCATCAACCTGCGTGACAACGACTTCCTCGACCACGGCGGCCGCGATTTCGGCTACGCAGTGTTTGGCCAGGTGGTCGACGGCATGGATGTGGTGGACACCATCGCGGCAGTCCCGACCGGCAACAAGGGTTTCCACCAGGACGTGCCGCTCGAAGCCGTGACCATTGTCGAGGTCACGGAAGACGATTCAGTCTAGCTCGAGCTCGATTTTCAGAACGATTGGGCCGCTGAGGCCCTCGGGCAGGTTGTTGTCCGCATCGAAGCGATTCCAGTGGCTGTTGGCGATGACGTAGAAGTCGTCGCCGACAACCTCACCCAGGTTGGGTTCGTCAAAGTCCGGGTGGTTCATCAGCAGGATGCGGGACTCGATCACACGCAAACCATCATCAGCGAGACGGTGGGCGGACACCCGGTGCGGTGTAATGCCGTTTTGCACGGCGATCAGCCAATCGCCGTACCGGTACAATCCGTCTATGCCGTAAAGGCTCGCGGCTGAATCGAGTCTTTCCGGAGCGGCATAGCCGTCCAGCCTTACTCGGAAGATACCGCCGCGGTAGTCAGCGACATAAAGGTAGTCACCCGAGTCGTCTGCTACCAGACCCTGTGGTGACACGAATTCCCCTTTCTCGACAACGGTGTTGAAACCGTTCCCGCCGAGGTCGATCGAATACACCGGTCCGTCGGTTTGATCGCTTGTGTAGATTATGCCGTTGACGAAGATCAGATCGCCCAGTGTGGTCCATAGATCGTCGGCATTGTTTAGCAGAACGGTGCAACTACCGCCGCCTCCACCGACAATTTTCAATTGGCAAAGTGCGCTGCCGTCTGTCGCATTCTCTCGCTGCATTTCGACCTGGTACTGATCCGTCTTGACCGCCAGGTACCAGAGTCTGTCTTCGTGGCGACGCATACCAAAAATACTGCCACCGGGACTGCTGCCTTTAGGACGAAGATAGGTGACTTCGTTTCCGGACACTCGAACAACCGCGCCGCTTCGAATACTGCCCAGGTACACGTCGTCACCGTCAACGGCGATCCCTTCCGGAACAAACTCGCCGTCATCGAACTGCCAGGCGATCGTCGCGGAACCGACTGGCTGGCGCAGCACCGCGACCGCCGACACCAGGGCTTGCCAATCATCGTGTTCCTGCAGGGGTACGAAGGCCGGGTTCTTGTCGATGTCGAGATCGACCTCCAACGCCGTCAACCTTTGCAGTGCTGTGATTGCGGCATTGCGATCGCCCGCCAGGGTGTGAGCCAGCGCCAGGTTGAAGAGCGCGCCCGGGTAGTCGGGACGTGCATCGAGTGACTCCAGTGCGGCAACCTGCATTGCACTGAAATCGCCGGCCCGATAAGCCTCAACGAGCTTTGTGCGAGCGGTGCCGTAGTTATCCGCGTGCGCCGCAAAGCTCACGCACAGCAGGAGACTAAGCAGCGTCGGCCTTGTTCGTATTCGGGTCATAGCCGAGGTTTGGTGACAGCCAACGTTCAGCTTCGACCAGCAGCATGCCTTTACGTTCCGCGTACGACTCAAGCTGGTCGCGATCGACCTTGCCGACCGAGAAGTACTTCGCGTCCGGGTGCGAGAAGTAAAACCCGCTGACCGCCGCGGTCGGGAACATGGCGTAGGAATCGGTCAGTGACAGGCCAATGCTCGCCTCCACATCCAGCAACTCCCACAGCTTGCCCTTCTCCGTATGATCCGGACACGCCGGGTAGCCCGGCGCCGGACGAATGCCGCTGTAGGCTTCGTCGATCAGCGCGGTGTTGTCCAACGCCTCGTCCGGCGCATAACCCCAGTGCTCTTTGCGCACCCGCTCATGCAGGTACTCGGCCAGGGCTTCGGCCAGTCGATCCGCCAGGGCTTTCAGCATGATTGAACTGTAGTCATCGTGGTCCGCCTCAAAGCGCTCGACATGCTCATCGATGCCGATGCCCGCGGTGACCGCGAAGGCGCCGACGTAGTCTTCGCGGCCGACCGGCGCCACGTAGTCAGACAGGCAATGTTGTGCCTGTCCGTCCGCCTTGGCGCGCTGCTGGCGCAAATGACACAACCGCATGGTCGACTCGCGGCGCTGTTCGTCGCCAAACACCAGGATGTCGTCGTGGTCATCGCTGTTGGCGGGGAAGAAGCCGAACACGGCGCGCGCCTTGAGCCAGCGTTCATCGATAATCTTCGTGAGCATCGCCTGTGCGTCGGCATACAGCTGCGAAACCGGTTCGCCGACGACCTCATCAGTGAGAATCTGCGGGAATTTGCCGTGGAACTCCCAGGCGTTGAAAAACGGCATCCAGTCGATGTAATCCCTGAGCACCGACAGGTCGATGTCGTCAAGCACGCGCTTGCCGACAAACGACGGCACCGGCGGCACGTAGCCAGACCAGTCGATGTCCTGCCTCAGCTTGCGTGCCTGTTGCAGTGACACCTGCGGAACGAGTCGCGATTTGCCAGCGTGGCGTTCCCGGCGCTTGGCATGTTCGGTTCGTGTCTTCTCAACGAAAGCGTCGCGCGTGGATGGCTCGATCAATGCCTGTGCAACGCCGACAGAGCGGGAGGCGTCCTTCACGTAAACGACCGCGCCGTGGTAGTTCGGCTCGATTTTCACCGCGGTGTGCGCCGGCGAGGTTGTCGCACCACCGATCAGCAGCGGCATCTCGAAGTCCAGTCGCTGCATCTCGCTCGCGACGTGCACCATCTCGTCCAGCGACGGCGTAATCAGGCCCGACAAGCCGATCATGTCCGCGTTCTCGCGGCGGGCCGCGTCAAGAATTGCCTCGCAACTCACCATGACGCCAAGATCGACAACTTCAAAGTTGTTGCACTGCAGAACCACGCCAACGATGTTCTTGCCGATATCGTGCACATCGCCCTTGACCGTCGCCATGATGATCTTGCCGTTGGAACTGTGCTCGCCGTCCTTCTCGTCTTCGATAAACGGTACAAGATGACCCACCGCTTTTTTCATGACGCGCGCGGACTTCACCACCTGCGGCAGGAACATCTTGCCGGCACCGAACAGGTCGCCCACAACGTTCATACCGGCCATCAGCGGGCCCTCGATGACGTCCAGCGGACGGCTGGCCTGCTGACGCGCCTCCTCGGTATCGTCAATCACGTACTCATCGACGCCGTTAACCAGCGCGTATTCGAGACGCTTGTCGACCGCTTCGCGTCGCCAGGAATCATCTTTCGCCTTGGCTTCGCGGCCGGATTTGTGATCGCGGTAGCGATCGGCAATGTCGAGCAGGCGCTCCGTGCCGTCGTCACGATGGTTCAGGATCACATCCTCAACGGCGTCGCGCAGGTCGTCGGGCAGATCTTCGTAGATCGCAAGCTGTCCGGCGTTCACGATGCCCATGTCCATACCAGCCCGGATCGCGTGGTACAGGAATACCGAGTGGATGGCCTCGCGCACCATGTTGTTGCCGCGGAACGAAAACGACACGTTGCTGACGCCACCCGAGACCATCGCGTGTGGCAGGCTCTGTTTGATCTCACGCGTCGCCTCGATGAAATCGAGCCCGTAGGACGCGTGCTCCTCGATACCGGTCGCAACCGCGAAAATATTCGGGTCAAAAATTATGTCGGCGGGATCGAAGCCGACCTTGTTGACGAGAACGTCGTACGAGCGCTTACAGATCTCGACCTTGCGTTCGATGGTGTCTGCCTGGCCTTTTTCATCGAAGGCCATGACGATGACCGCTGCGCCGTAGTCACGGACCTTCTGCGCGTGCTCGATGAACTCGTCTTCACCCTCCTTGAGGCTGATCGAGTTGACCACGGCCTTGCCCTGCACACACTGCAGACCCGTTTCGATGACGCTCCACTTCGACGAGTCGATCATGATCGGCAGTCGGGCCACGTCCGGTTCGGCGGCGATCAGGTTCAAAAACGTTCGCATCGCCTGCTCGGAATCGAGCATGCCTTCGTCCATGTTAACGTCGATGATCTGCGCACCGTCTTCGACCTGCGCACGAGCAACCTGCACGGCCTCGGCATAATTGTCGGCTTCGATCAGCTTGCGAAAGCGCGCCGATCCGGTGACGTTGCACCGTTCGCCGACGTTGACGAACAGGTCGCCCGGCGAAATGTTCAGGGGTTCAAGACCCGAAAGTCGGCAGCTAACGGGACGATCGGCGGGCTTGCGTGGCGCGAGTCCGTCGCACACCTCGCGGATGGCCTCGATATGCGCCGGTGTCGTGCCACAGCAACCGCCGGCGAGATTGAGGAAACCGGCTTCGGCGAACTCGCCGACCACGGTTGCCATCTGCTCCGGCGTCTCGTCGTATTCACCAAAGGCGTTTGGCAGGCCCGCATTGGGGTGCGCGCTGACGCCGGTGTCAGCGACACGAGACAGTTCGGCCACGTAGGGGCGTAATTCGCTGGCGCCCAGCGCGCAGTTGAGACCGACCATGAAGGGGTCGGCGTGACGCACCGAGTTCCAGAACGCCTCGGTCGTCTGACCCGATAAGGTGCGGCCGGACGCGTCGGTAATCGTGCCCGAGATCATGACCGGCAGGACCTCGCCCAGCTCGGCGTAGGTGCGTCGCACGGCGTAGATCGCGGCCTTCGCATTCAAGGTGTCGAAGATGGTCTCGATCATCAGGAAGTCGGCGCCGCCGCTGATCAGCGCGCGCGCGGCATCTGCGTAGGTGTCGACGAGACGTGTAAAACTGATGTTGCGGAAACCGGGATCGTTGACGTCCGGCGAGATCGAGGCCGTTCGGTTGGTCGGGCCGAGCACACCGGCAACGAAACGCGGCTTGCCCGTTGACGCCGCCGCATCGTCGGCACACTGCCGGGCGAGCCGCGCCGAGGCGAGGTTCAGGTCGGTAACCAGCGACTCCATCGCGTAGTCGGCCATCGACGGATCGTTACTGTTAAAGGTGTTCGTTTCGATGATGTCGGCGCCCGCCGCCAGAAACTGATGATGAATATCCCGGATGATGTCGGGCTGGCTGAGTGTCAGCAGGTCATTGTTGCCCTTCAGGTCCTGCGACCAATCCGCAAACTGGCTGCCGCGATAGTCCTCTTCGGTCAGACCGAAGCCCTGGATCATCGTACCCATAGCGCCGTCGAGGATGACGATGCGCTCGGACAACAGCTGCTTGAGCTGCTCTGTGCGTTGCTGTCGGCTCATCGGCTTCTCAGGCCGCCGCCTGGCCAGCGCGCACGCCGAGCGCATGACAGATAGCGTAGGTCAGCTCCGAACGGTTCAGCGTGTAGAAATGAAACTCGGACACACCCTCTTTGCGCAGCGCATGGACCTGTTCGATGGCCACACCGGCCGCAACGAGCTGGCGCGTCTGTTCGTCGTCTTCAAGTCCCTCAAACTGGTCGCTGATTCGCGTCGGGATGCTCGCGCCACAGGCGGCCGCAAACTTCGTCAACTGCGGAAAACGCGTGATCGGCAGAATGCCCGGCACGATCGGGGCATCGATGCCCGCGAGCACACAGCGGTCGCGAAATTTCAGGAAGGTCTCGGTGTCGAAGAAGAACTGCGTGATCGCGCGCGACGCGCCTGCGTCCAGTTTCCGCTTCAGATTGTCGAGGTCGAAATGCGCGCTGGGCGCCTCCGGGTGAATCTCCGGGTAGGCGGCGACGGTAATGTCGAAATCCGCCACCTGCTTCAGACCCTCGACGAGATCGGACGCGTAGGCATAACCGCCAGGCAGTGGTTCGTAGCGTTCTGCGTCTTTTGGCGCGTCGCCGCGCAGTGCGACGATGTGACGGACACCGAGCTTCCAGTAGTCCTCAGCAATCGCGTTGATTTCATCTCGCGTTGCGCCGACGCATGTCAGGTGCGGAACCGGCGTCAGGTCCGTTTCCCGGATGATGCGTTCGACTGCCGCGTGCGTGCGTTCACGGGTCGAACCGTCGGCACCGTAGGTGACGGAAACAAACCGCGGCGTCAACGGCGCCAGGTGCTCAATCGATTGCCACAGGCGCTCGTTCATCGACTCGTTCGCCGGTGGAAAAAACTCAAAAGAAACTTCGATAGGGGTCTGGGTCATGGTGTTTTCCGTCTCAGGCGGCAACGCCCGCCTGTTCAGTGTGGGTGGCTACCGCGATCAACCAGCGAGGCTCACTCGCCGGTATGGCGCGTGGCGGTGACAGTCGGAGATCGGCCGCTGCGCACCATTGGCCAAGCTGCTCGGCATCCGCGCGCACGCGCCGGCTGTCGGTTGTGCTCAGGAAGACCAGTCGCCCGTTGCCAACGCGCGATGCCTCGCGAACCGCTGTGACCGGGTCATCGGCCGCCTGCAGCGTGTCATCGAGGATCACCGTGTCGAACTCGCCGTCAGCGAACGGCAGCTGGTACATGTCACCCTTGCGGAGACTGCAGTTAGGAATCCCGGCCGTGAGCAGTTCGGCACGCGCGAGGCGTCTGGCCTGCGGGTCGATGTCCACGCCGACGGCACGGTTCGATCGGCTGGCCAGCAGCTTCAGGACGTCACCACGACCGCAGCCGATGTCCAGCAGGTCACCCAGCGGCGCAGCAACGCTCAGGTCGATGAGGTGGCGATACAGTATGCGATCGTCGTCGTCGGCTGCGCTGACCGCGACCGGGTTGGCGTCCGAGCGCAATGCGTGAAGTCGGGCGAGGTCCGCGGCGAACACATCATCGTCGTGCATGAGCTCCAGCAGGCGCCGCCTCAGCGTGGCCTCCGGACCCTGGCTGGCGCCGCGGTAGTAGACGAACTGTCCATCGCGAAATCGCGTCAACAGGCCAGCATCGCACAGCGCTTTCAGATGCTGCGAGACACGCGGCTGGCTGAGCCCCAATACGTGGGTCAGTTCGGACACCGCGCACTCGCCGCTGCTGCACAGCGCGACGATGCGTAGGCGCACCGGCTCGGCAAGTGCCTTGAAGGCATGGATCAGTTGTTCGTTCGCTGGATGCATAAATATATAAATATTTATTTATATTTATGGCGAAAAAGGCTACCACCCTTGCTTCGGGGAGACCAGTGCATGAATGCAACGCTTTGCAACAGGATTAAAGCGACACCGCCGGGAAGGCGATCCACGCGGGCACCGTCTACTGGACGCTGCCCGAGCCTCCGACGACGTTTTCGGAAAAAAGTCGTTTTATATCAACGATATCGAAGTCACGCCGTCGGCCGCAGTACTCGCAGGTCACGCCCAGAACACCCTGCTCCTCGACCGCTGTCTCCGCATCCTCTCGGCCGAGCATGCGCAGCACTTCCTCGGCCCGTTGCGTGGTGCACGGACAATGGAAACTGACAATGCGCGAGGTAAACACACGCACATCGTCTTCGGCGAACAGTTTGCCGATCAGCTGGACAGGGTCGTCGCGATGGATTTCCTCGTCGGTCAGCGTCTCCAGCAGAAAGCCGAAGCGGCGCCAGTCGTCTTCCGACAACGCCTGGCCCGGCATTTGCTGCAGCAGCAGCCCGCCGGCGTTTTTTGCGTTGGCGAACAGCGCCAGCAGACTCGGAACCTGCACCGACCGGTCGAAGTAGTTTTCGAGACTCTTGACCAGCGATTCCGACGACATCTCGACGATGCCCTGGTAGGGCCGCTCGCCATTATCGACGGTGATGGCGCAGTGCGCGCGCTGCAGCAGATCGCCGAAGCCGGTGGCGTCAACCTGTTCCTCGGTACTCGCCATGCCGCGCATCTCGAGCTCGCTGGTGCACTGCATGACCAGCATGCGCAGTGGGCCGGCCGACTGCACCTGCATCGTGATCGCGCCGTCGAACTTGAGGCTTTGCGCGATCAGTGCCGTGGCGGCGGCCGACTGGCCCAGCGTTTCCGCGACGATCGGCGCGTAATCGTGTTCACCAATCATGCGCTGCCAGGCGCGCGACATCTGTACGACGGCCCCGCGCACCGGGAGGTTCTCGAATACGAAAGGCACGACCTGGTCAGACATCTGGGGTTCCTGGGCAGCTGGCCCGCGGATATCAGGACGAAAGCTTGTCTTTCAAGAGTGCGTTGACCTGTCCGGGGTTCGCCTTGCCGCCGGTCTCCTTCATCACCTGGCCGACAAAGAATCCGATCAGCTTGTCTTTGCCGCCACGGTACTCCTCAACCTGTGATGGATTGGCCGCGATGACCTTGTCGACAATCGCCTCGATTGCGGAACTGTCGGTAATCTGTTCGAGCCCGCGGGCGTCAATGATGCTGTCGGCATCGCCCTCGCCCTTCCACATGGCCTCGAAGACCTCCTTGGCAATCTTGCCGGAGATCGTATTGTCGTGAATCCGGTTGACCAGGCCTGCCAGTGCCTCCGGCGCCAGCGGGCTTTGCGTGATATCGATGCCGTCGCGATTGAGTGCACCGATCAGGTCGCCGACCACCCAGTTGGCGACGATCTGTGCGCTCGCGTCCGATGCCGCAACCGCCGCCTCGAAATAGTCGGCTAACGCGCGTTGCGAGGTCAGGATCCCGGCATCGTCAGACTTCAAGCCCAGCTCGGATTCGAACCGCGCCTTTTTCTCGTCGGGCAATTCCGGCAGCGTCTCGCGCACGGCGTCGATGTACTGCGGCGTAATTTCGACCGGCAACAGGTCAGGATCCGGGAAGTAGCGGTAGTCGTTCGCTTCTTCCTTGCTGCGCATCGAGCGCGTTTCGTCCTTATCGGAGTCGTACAGTCGCGTTTCCTGGACCACCTCGCCGCCGTCCTCGAGCCGATCGATCTGGCGCTCCACCTCGAAGTTGATGGCGCGCTCGACGAAGCGGAAGGAATTCAGGTTCTTGATCTCGGCACGCGTCCCGAGCGCGTCCTGCCCACGCGGACGCACCGAGACGTTGGCGTCACAACGGAAGGAGCCTTCCTGCATGTTGCCGTCCGAGATGTCGAGGTAGCGCACAATCGAATGAATCTTGCGCATGTAGGCCACGGCCTCCCGGGCCGATCGCAGGTCCGGTTCGGAAACGATTTCCAACAACGGCGTGCCGGCACGGTTCAAGTCAATGCCGGAGTGACCTTCGAGACCTTCGTGCACCGACTTGCCAGCGTCCTCTTCGAGGTGTGCACGCGTGATGCCGATGCGCTTTTGTCCGCCGTCGTCGAGATCGATAAACAACTCGCCGTCGGCCACAATCGGCAGCTCGTACTGACTGATCTGGTAGCCCTTCGGCAGATCCGGATAGAAGTAGTTCTTGCGGGCAAATACCGAACGCGGTGCGACGGTGGCATTCACAGCCAGTCCGAACTTGGTCGCCATGCGAACGACCTCCTCATTCAACACCGGCAGCACACCCGGGTAGCCGAGGTCGATCAGGCTTGCCTGCGTGTTGGGCTCGGCACCGTAGGCCGTTGAGGAGCCCGAAAAAATCTTTGAGCGGGTGGCGAGCTGGGTATGAATCTCCAGGCCGATGACCACTTCCCATGCACCGCTCATGCGTAGTCCTCTGGAGCGTGCGTGTGCCAGTCGGTCAGCAACTGGTACTGGTGGCCGGCTTTGAGCAATGCGCCCTCGGCGAAATGCGGCGCCACGAGGTGCAGCCCCACTGGCAGCCCGTCGGCGAAACCGCAAGGCACCGACATGGCCGGCAAGCCCGCGAGGTTCGCACCGATGGTGTAAATGTCGTTCAGGTACATCGTGACCGGGTCATCGGTTTTCTCACCGAGCTTGAACGCCGGCGTTGGCGCGGTCGGACCGGCAATCACATCAACGTCTTCGAAGGCCTTGCGGAAGTCGTCGGCGATCAACTGGCGGACCTGCTGGGCCTTCAGGTAGTAGGCATCGTAATAGCCTGCGGACAACACATAGGTGCCCGTCAGGATTCGTCGACGCACCTCGGCGCCAAAGCCCTCGCCACGACTGCGGCAATACAGGTCGAGCAGGTCGTCCGGGTTGTCGGCCCGATGGCCAAAACGCACGCCGTCGAAGCGCGACAGGTTGGACGAACACTCGGCGGGCGCGACGACGTAATAGGTGGGTACGGACAGGTCGATACTGGGCAGGTCCACGTCGCGTAACTCGGCGCCCTGTGCCTCCATGACGCGCAGCGCCTCCCGGACCTGTTCGCCGGTGGCGGCATCCAGTCCCTCGTCGAAGTGTTGCTTGACGATGCCGACCTTGAGCCCTTTCAGCGAACCGTCGAGACCCGCCAGGTAATCCGGGACCGGGTGGTCGATGCAGGTCGAATCCCGCTCGTCGTGGCCGGCCATCACGCCGAGCATCAGCGCGGCATCGGCCACGGACCGGCAGATCATGCCGGCCTGGTCGAGGCTCGACGCAAACGCGATCATGCCGTAGCGGGAAACGCGGCCGTAGGTCGGTTTCAGGCCGACCGTCCCGGTCAGCGCCGCCGGCTGGCGAATGGAGCCACCGGTGTCGGTACCGGTCGCAACCGGCGCAAAGCGGGCGGCAACCGCTGCCGACGAACCGCCGGACGAGCCGCCTGGCGATCGCTCGAGGTCCCAGGGGTTTTTGACGTCACCGAAATAGCTGGTTTCATTCGACGAGCCCATTGCGAACTCGTCCATGTTGGTCTTGCCGAGTACGACCGCGCCAGCCGCATCGATGCGCTCAACGACGGTGGCGTCGTAGGGCGAGACAAAATTCTCGAGCATGCGCGACCCGCAGGTCGTGCGAATACCGCGAGTGCAGAAAATGTCCTTGTGCAGCAGTGGCAAGCCGTTCAATGGTCCTGCATCGCCCGCTGCGCGGGCCGCGTCGGCACGGCGGGCCGCGTCCAGCGCCTGCTCTGCCGTCAGTGTCAGCGTGGTGTTCAGCGCGCTGTCCATGGACTCGATACGCTCGATGAGGTGTTTCGCGAGCTCCTCCGCCGAGAAATCACCGGCGGCCAGTCCTCCGGCGAGCTCCGTCATCGTCTGCAGATGCAGTGCCTTATTCGACATACCGCTCACTCAATGACCTTGGGCACGAGATACAGGCCATCCTGCACGTCGGCGGCGTTGGCCTGGAACCGATCCCGTTCGTTGGTTTCGGTGACCGCGTCTGCGCGCAGGCGCTGGGCCTGGTTCAGAGGGTGCGCCATCGGCACCACGTCGCGGGTATCCGCCTGCGACAGCTGGTCGACGAAATCCACGATTTTCGACAGTTTTTCGACCGTCTCGGCTAAATCGTCGTCGGCCACCTTCAGGCGGGCCAGCATCGCGATGTGCTGGACCTGATCTTTTTCGAGTGACATATGGGTTTTCGCTGTAAAAAGCCGGTGTTCGAACGCTTCCGACGAAGCGCCGGCAATGATACACGCCGCCTTGTGCAATGTCGTGGGCATTATTAGACTACGCCGGTTAACTCGTCTCCGGCTCCGCCACACATGCTCAAGAACATCCTGGGTTATTTCTCGAATGACCTGTCCATCGACCTTGGTACCGCCAACACCCTTATATATTCGCGGGGGAACGGTATCGTTCTTGACGAACCTTCCGTGGTGGCCATCAAGGAAGACTCAGGCCGCGGCGGCCGTGTCGTCGAAGCTGTCGGCGCGGACGCAAAAAGCATGCTCGGCCGCACGCCGGGCAATATCTCGGCGATCCGCCCGCTGAAAGACGGCGTTATCGCCGATTTCACGGTCACGGAGAAGATGTTGCAGCACTTTATCCGCAAGGCCCACGGCAAGCGCTACTTCCAGCCGAGCCCGCGTGTGCTGATCTGTGTGCCCTACGGTTCTACGCAGGTCGAGCGTCGCGCGATCCGTGAGTCCGCCGAAGGCGCAGGCGCGCGTAAAGTCATGCTGATTGACGAACCGATGGCCGCTGCCATCGGCGCCGGCATGCCGGTACACGAAGCACGCGGCTCCATGGTGCTGGACATTGGCGGTGGCACCTCCGAAGTGGCCGTCATATCACTCAACGGTATTGTCTATGCGTCGTCGGTTCGCATCGGCGGCGACCGCTTCGATGAGGCGATCACGAACTACGTGCGTCGCAACTACGGCATCCTGATCGGCGAAGCGACAGCCGAACGCATCAAGCATGAAATCGGCTCGGCCTTCCCGGGTGATGAGGTGTTGGAGATTTCGGTCAAGGGCCGCAATCTGTCAGAAGGCGTACCGCGGAGTTTTACCCTGAACAGCAACGAGATTCTCGAGGCGTTGCAGGAACCGCTGCAGGGTATCGTCGGTGCCGTCAAGGAAGCGCTGGAACAGACACCGCCCGAACTCGGCGCCGACGTCGCGGAACGCGGCATCGTCCTGACCGGCGGTGGCGCGCTGTTGCGCGATCTCGACAAGCTGCTCATGGAAGAAACCGGTCTCCCGGTTGTCATCGCTGACGACCCGATGACCTGTGTCGCCCGCGGCGGTGGGCGCGTCATCGAGCTCATTGACGAGCACGGGCCGACCGTCTTCGGCCTCGACTAAGGCGGGTGCGCGGCGATGACAAGGGTCGCGCAACAGTGATCGCTTAATCGGTATGGTGTCGCCGACCGGTAATTCAGACCTCGCACGAATCCCGGCGCTCGGCGTGCGCACCGTCGCCCTGCTCCTGCTCAGCATTATCCTGATGGTCTATGACCATCGCACTCGGCAGCTCGACGCGGTTCGAAGCGCCATCGGTGTCGCTGTTTATCCGCTGCAGGTCATCGTCGACACTCCCTCGCGCATCTGGAGCTGGACGGTCGACAGCACGACCTCCCGCAATGAACTCGAGCTGGAAAACGCGAGGCTGCGGGTCCAGCAGCGCCTGACGCGAGCCGAGCTCCAGCAATTGCTGGCACTCGAAGCGGAAAACGCACGCCTGCGCGACCTGCTCGAAGCGCGTGACCGCATCAGCGGTGACGTCCGCGTGGCCGGCATCATGTCCGTGGATGCCAATCCGTTCCGTCACAACATCGTGATCGATGTTGGCAGCCGCGACCGCGTCTACGAGGGCCAGTCGCTGATCGATGCAAACGGCGTCGTCGGCCAGGTCCTGAAGACCGGACAGAGCGCCTCGCAGGCCATCCTGATCAGTGATCCGGATCACGCCCTGCCGGTCGAGGTCAATCGCAACGGCTTGCGAACCATCGCCTTCGGCACCGGCCAGTTCGATCGCCTCGACCTGCCGTTCCTGCCGAACAACGCCGACATCGAACCCGGCGACCTTCTGGTGACCTCGGGACTCGGCGGCGCATTTCCACCGGGCTACCCGGTGGCGCGCGTGCTGGACGTGCAGCGGATACCGCAGCAACAGTTCGCTGAAGTCTCCGCAAAACCGGAAGCCTCTTTGAACCAGGTGCGTGAAGTCATGCTCATCTGGATGAACAGCGAGGACGACGGTGGCGAGTAGAGACCTTCGCGGCACGATGATCGCCACGCTGCTGGCTGCGCTCGCGCTGACCATGCTGCCGCTGCCCGGCGTTATCGAGGCGTTTCGGCCGGACTGGGTGCTAATGCTGTTGATCTACTGGGCCATGCGCATGCCGCACCGCTACAGTGTCGGTACCGCGTGGGTCGTCGGTATTGTTCTCGACGTGGTGCAGGGCACGTACCTCGGACAACACGCGCTGGCCCTGAGCCTGGTCGTTTTCCTGACGGTGAAGTTCCACCTGTTGATGCGGATGTTCCCGCTGCCGCAGCTGACCTTGTCGATCGTCGCGCTGGTCGCGCTGTATCAATTCCTGCTGTTCTGGATCAACGGCGTTGCCGGTATCACCGCACCGGAGCGCGTCTATTGGGCGCCGGTGCTGATCAGTATCCTGGCGTGGCCGTTCATTTCCATGTTTATGAACGGGCTGACCATGCGCGCACAAAGCAGCAGCTGACGCATGGCGCTGCTCGAATCGATCAAGGATCACCACGGCGAACGACGCCTGTTCGTGGCCCGGATCATCTTGTCCATCGTCGTTGCCACGCTGCTCATGGGCGTTGTCATCAGTCGTCTGTATCAACTGCAGATTGTCGACCAGGAACAGTACACTGCGCGGGCCGAGGGCAACCGCATCCGCACCGAACCGGTCGCGCCGATTCGAGGTCTTGTGCTCGACCGCAACGGCCGTGTGCTGGCCGAGAACCTGCCGTCATACCAGCTGGAATTGATTCCCGAGCAGGTCGACGATATCGACGACACGCTGCAACGCCTCGCGGAACTAGGGTTGATTGACGTCGATGCGATCGATGAACTGAAAGCCGCCAGCCGCGAACGACAGCGCTTTCTCCCCGTCACCCTGAACCCGCGGCTCAGTGACGAGGACATCGCTCGCTTCGCGGTCAATCGGGCTCGCTTCCCGGGCATCGACTTCCAGCCGCGCCTCGTGCGGCACTACCCGAATGGCGATGCCGTCGCCCATGTTGTCGGTTACGTCAGTGCGTTGACCACCGATGACCTCAAGAACCTCGATGCAGCCCGCTATGCCGGTACGCGGCAAACCGGACGCATCGGCGTCGAATCGCGCTACGAGGATTTTCTGCACGGCAGCGCAGGTCTCCGTAACACTGTGACCAACGCACGCGGCCGTCAAATTGGTTCGGACACCAGCCAGGAGACGGGCGCGCTGCCCGAGGACCGACCACCGGAACCGGGCGACAACATCGTCATGACGCTGGACCTCGAACTGCAGCTGCTCGCCGCCGAACTGATGCGGGGCCGGCGCGGCTCCATCGTCGCGATGGACCCGAACAACGGCGACATTCTTGCCATGGTCAGCGCGCCGACATTTGACCCGAACCTGTTTGCCCAGGGTATGACGCAAGCGCAGTTCCGCGAAGTCACAACCGACCCGGACCGCCCGCTGTTCAACCGCGCGGTCCTTGGCACCTATCCGCCGGGCTCGACCATCAAACCCATGCTTGCGTTGGCAGCCCTCGAGACCGGCGCAACCAACCTGACGCGCAAGAGCATGTGCCGCGGCTGGTTCAGCCTCCCCAATGACGACCATCGCTATCGGGACTGGAAACCGGAGGGGCATGGCCTGATCGACCTGCACGGCGCCGTCGAACAATCCTGCGATGTGTACTTCTACGAGATCGCCAACGAGCTCGGCATCGACCGCATGCACAACTACCTGGATCGCTTCGGGCTCGGCAGGCGCACCGGCATCGACCTGAACGGTGAACGTTCAGGGCTGATTCCGTCCACCGAGTGGAAACGCAACGCCTTTCGCGATCGCGACCAGAAGCGCTGGTATCTCGGCGAGACCATCATCGCCTCGATTGGCCAGGGCTACATGGCGGCGACGCCGCTGCAGCTGACCGTCGCCGTGGCGGCCATGGCCACCCGCGGATATACCGTGCAGCCGCGCCTGGTGCAGTCCACCGAAGACCCGATCAGCGGCGAACAACAGAACTTTGAACCGACGATGCTCGCTGACGTGGGCATCGACAACGAGTTTTACTGGGACGACATCATCGCGTCGATGTACGGCGTCCTGCACGAGATCACCGGTACCGCGTACGCCACCGGCGTCAACGCGCCGTACAAGATGGCCGGCAAGAGTGGCACCTCACAGGTGATTTCGATTGCACAGGATGAGGAGTACAACGAGGAGGAGATCGAAGAGCGGCTGCGCGATCATGCGCTGTTTATTGCCTTCGCGCCGCTGGACAATCCGACCATCGCTGTCACCGTGGTCGTGGAAAACGGCAGCAGCGGCAGCACGACAGCCGCGCCGATCGCCCGGCAGATCATGGACCGTTACCTGGGGTATGACGATGCGTCTGAGTGACACACAGCGCCTGGTGGTTGCCCGGTCACAGCCGCTGGTCGATGTCACGCGGCTGCTGCGTGATCTGAATGTCGATGGCCTTCTGCTGGGCGGCCTGCTGCTGCTCTGCGGCGCCGGCCTGGTGGTGCTCTACAGCGCGGTTGGTGAAAGCGAGCGCATGCTGTTCAGCCAGGCCGTCCGCCTCGGCGTCGGGTTTGTCGCCATGCTGATCGTCGCGCAGATGTCGCCGGACTTCCTGCGCCGCGTGACACCGCTCGCCTACATCGGCGGCATCGTTCTCCTGGTGCTGGTGCTGGTCACCGGCGAGGTTGGCAAGGGGGCGCAGCGCTGGCTGGATATCGGTATTCGCTTTCAGCCTTCCGAGATCATGAAACTCGCAGTGCCGATGATGACCGCCTGGTACCTGCACGACCGATCCATGCCACCAAAGCCGAGCGCCATTCTGATACTCGGTGTGATCATTGCGGCACCCGTGGTGCTGATCGCCAAGCAGCCCGACCTCGGCACGTCGCTGCTGGTCGCGGCCGCCGGTGTTATTTGCGTGGTGCTGGCCGGATTGTCGTTCCGCCTGATCGCGGCGCTGTTTGCCCTGTCGGTCCCGGGCGCCATCGTGTTCTGGCAGTACTTCATGCAGGAATACCAGAAACAGCGCGTCATCACGCTGCTGGATCCGGAAGGCGATCCGCTGGGCGCCGGCTACAACATTATCCAGTCGAAAATCGCAATCGGCTCCGGCGGCCTGTTTGGCAAGGGCTGGACCAATGGCTCGCAAGCTCAGCTCGAGTTTCTGCCGGAGCGAAATACCGACTTCATTTTCGCTGTGCTCGGCGAGGAATTCGGTTTGCTGGGTGTGCTGGTCCTGCTGGCCTTATACATGTTTGTTATAGGTCGGGGCCTGTTCATCGCCGTTCAGGCTCACGACACCTACAGTCGACTGCTCGCCGGCTCCATCAGCCTCACCTTTTTTGTGTACGTATTCGTGAATTCCGCGATGGTCACCGGGCTGGTTCCGGTGGTCGGAATTCCTTTGCCGCTGGTCAGTTTTGGCGGGACATCCATGGTGACGCTGCTGGCGGGATTCGGTATTCTGATGTCGATCCAGTCCAAACGGAAATTGCTGCCCCGCTGATGATACGTCGCGTACTTGTTGCCTCACTGTTCCTCACCCTCCCTTTCACCGCTTTTGCGCTAGACACCAAAAGGCCCGACATTGCCGCGTTCATCGACGAGATGGTCGCCGAGCACGACTACGACCGTTCGACACTCGAGAGCTACATGTCGGAAGCAAAGATCTCCGATCGCATCCTTGAGCTGATCTCGCGACCCGCCGAGAAAACACTGACCTGGGGCGAGTACCGCGCGAAGTTCATGACACCGGAGCGTATCGAGCTGGGTGCAAACTTCTGGCGCGAGCATGCGGACATGCTGCAGCGAATCAGTGATGACACGGGTGTGTCCGTGGAGATCATCGTCGGCATCATCGGCGTCGAGACCTACTACGGCCGCATCACCGGCAGCCATCGCGTCATCGATGCACTCTCGACGCTCGCTTTCGAGTACCCGCCGCGTTCCAAGTTTTTCCGCAAGGAGCTCCGCGAATTCCTGTTGCTCGCGCGCGACGAGGGAATCGACATCAGCAGCGCCACGGGATCCTACGCCGGTGCCATGGGACGGCCGCAGTTCATGCCGTCGAGCTTCCGGGCATACGCCGTGGATTCGACCGGCGACGGACGCATCGACATCTGGAACAACTGGGGCGACGTCGTCGGCAGTATCGCCAACTATTTTGTTCGCCACGGCTGGACCGAAGGTGAAGAGGTCGTCGCGCAGGCCACGCTCGGCGCCGGCTTCCAGGGCGAGAAACCGCAACCCAAGAACACGCTGAAGCCCCGCGATACGGTGGCCTCGCTAAGCCAGCAGGGTGTGATGTTCGCCACGGACCTCGAGGCGGACGCCAAGAGCCAGCTGCTCGCCTACGAAAAAGACGGCGCGCTCGAGTACTGGGTTGGTTTTCACAACTTCTTCGTAATCACGCGTTACAACCGCAGCGTGATGTACGCGCTCGCCGTTCACCAGCTCGGTCAGGAGATCGCGGCAGAAATGCAGGCGAATGCGTCCTAGCCTGGTCGCACTGCTCGCGATTTTTATCGCGGGCTGCACGACCACGACACGCCCGATCGAACAAAAAGACGGCCCGCCGACCGGCAGCGTCGGCATTCCCGACCTGCCCGGTTCGCCCGAGCCCAGACCGGAACCCCGCAGCCGCTACGGCAATTCGCCGGAGTACGAGGTACTCGGACAGCGCTATCGGGTCATGGACACGTCTTACGGTTACCAGGAACGCGGCGTTGCGTCCTGGTACGGAAAAAAGTTCCACGGGCGCCTGACGGCCAATCGTGAGACCTACAACATGTACGCAATGTCGGCCGCGCATCGCACACTGCCCATTCCGACTTACGTTCGCGTTCGTAACCTTGCCAACAACAAGAGCATCGTTGTTCGTGTCAACGACCGCGGGCCGTTCGCGCACAACCGGATCATCGACCTGTCGTATGCCGCCGCGATGCGCCTGGACATGATCAAATCCGGCACCGCCAACGTCGAGGTCACGGCAATCAGCTTCGACGACCCGAGCGGTGACCGGCCGACCCGAACGGAGACCGCTGCCCCGCCGTCCGATTTTCTGGCGCCGGACAATGACCAGCCGGTGTTCCTGCAGGTCGGCGCGTTTGGGGAGCGCGAAAACGCCGAACGACTGCAAAGCCGCCTGGCGTCCATGAACGTCAACGGCGCGACCATTTATCGAGACAGCAGCAGCCGCCGGACCCTGTTTCGGGTCCGCATCGGGCCGATCACCTCGGTGACCCAATACGAGAATCTCGACCGCGTTCTGAACAGCGCCGGCATCGACGGCGCCTACCTGGTCAGCGACTGAACCGGCCGCTACGGCCGCAGTCAAACACGCTACAATACCGGCTGTAAGCACCTACACCCCTGGACCCCATGAGAGCACTTCTGATTCTGTGCGCGTTGCTGCTGTCCGCAGCGACCGCCATCGCCGACATTCGACCCACGCCATCGCCGCCGGTCATCGGCGCCACGAGCTACCTGCTGGTGGATGTCACCACCGGCCATGAGCTCGCTGCGCTGCAGCCGGACAACCGCGTGCCGCCCGCCAGCCTGACCAAGCTGATGACCAGCTATGTCGTGTTCCAGTCGTTAAAGAGCGGCCAGATCACGCTCGACGATGAAGTCACGATCAGCGAAAAAGCCTGGCGCATGCAGGGATCGAGGATGTTTATCGAAGTCGGCAAGCGCGTCCGCGTCGAGGACCTGTTGATGGGCGTTATCGTCAGCTCAGGGAATGACGCCAGCGTCGCGCTGGCTGAATACGTTGCGGGATCGGAGGACGTGTTTGCGGCGCTGATGAACCAGTACGCGGCCCGACTCGGCATGACCGGCACCAACTTTATGAACGCAACCGGGCTGCCGGACCCGAATCACTATGTGACGGCCCGCGATATTGCCAAGCTCGCGCAGGCGATCATCACCGAGTTCCCCGAATACTATGAGTGGTATTCGACGCGGGAATTCACCTGGAATGACATCAAGCAGCCGAATCGCAACCGACTGCTGTGGCGCGACAACTCCGTTGACGGACTAAAAACGGGACACACCAATGAAGCCGGCTACTGCCTGGTCTCGTCGGCCGAGCGCGACGGCATGCGAATCGTCTCCGTGGTCGTCGGCACCTCCAGCGACAACGCCCGGATCAACGGCAGCCAGTCACTGATTAACTACGGCTTTCGCTTTTTCGAAACCCGCCTGGTGTTCAAGGCCGGCGAAGAGATTACCCGCTCTCGTGTCTGGAAGGCCGAGAATGACGAGTCGCGACTCGGCGTTGCCGACGACCTGTACCTGACCTTCCCGCGCGGCGCCTATGACGCGCTCGAGCCTGTCGAGAGCATCCCGGCAGAAGTGATCGGTCCGATTTCCCAGGGCCAGCCGGTGGGCGAGCTGACAGTCAGCCTCGACGGCACGCCACTGTCATCGGTTCCATTGCGCGCGCTGGACGACAATCCGGAAGGCGGTTTCTGGAAGCGGACAGTCGACGGCATGAAACTGTGGATCGACTAGACCGTGAGTGATGAAGAAACACTGATGGAGTTCCCGTCGGACTTCCCCATCAAGATCATGGGGGAGGACACGCCGGAATTCCGTGATATCGCACGCTCCATCGTCGAGCGCCACACCGGCGCTCTGGAGGATGCCGCCATCAAGACGGCGTTGAGCCGCAACCAGCGATTTGTTTCTCTGACGATTACCATCCGGGCTGAGTCACGCGAACAGCTCGACAAAATCTACATGGACCTGACCGCGCACGAAGCCGTCAAGATGGCACTGTGACCGTCGACGTCCGCTGGCTTGGCCGGCAAGCCTACGAGCCCCTCTGGCGGGCCATGCAGTCCTTCACGAATGACCGTGACGACAACACGCCGGACGAACTCTGGTTCACCGAACATCCACCTGTCTACACGCTCGGCGTCAACGCATCCCGTGAACACCTGCTCGCGCCGGGCGATATCCCGGTGGTGCAGATTGACCGTGGTGGCCAGGTCACCTACCACGGTCCGGGACAGCTGATGCTGTATCCGCTGATCAACCTGCGGCGCAACGGTCTCGGCGTGCGCGAGCTGGTCACCGCACTGGAACAGAGCGTGATTCGCCTGTTTTCCGATTTTGGCGTCGATGCCATTGCGCGAGCCGACGCGCCTGGCGTGTATGTCGACGGCCACAAAGTGGCAAGCGTGGGTTTGCGCATCCGGCGCGGCTGCAGCTTTCACGGTATGGCGGTGAACGTCGATATGGACACCGAGCCGTTCGCGCGAATCAACCCCTGTGGCATGCAGAACCTGGAGGTGACCGACCTGAAGACACTCGGCGCGTCGCCAACCTTGTCGTCGGCGCGGGAAGCGCTGCTGGCGCATTTCAGCGCGGCGGCCGGCCTTGAAACCTCGGCTATCGCCGATACCTTGCCGGCTGCGCTCAGCGAACCCTCGCGTTAACCGAGGCCAGGCGTTCGGGCGTGCCGACGTCCGCCCAGAAACCGTCGAACAGTGTGGCACTCGCTCGCCCTGAGTCAGCAGCGCGTCGCAGCATCGGCGCTACCGAAAAGCGTTCGAGCTTGCAGCCGTCGAAAAACGCCGGGCGATACATGGCGACACCACTGAACACGAATTCCGGTGAGTCGTTGCTGAGCCGGCCGTCCACAAGGCCAAAATCCCCGCGTTCCCGATCTGCCGGCCTCGGCACCAGCACGAGGTGAACATCGGCATCCTGTGGCAGCGTGAGCGCGGCAAAATCGATATCGGTCACGATATCGGCGTTAACCACCAGGAACGGCTCACGACCGAGAAACGGCAGCGCTCGAACAATGCCGCCGCCTGTTTCGAGAATCTGCTCACACTCGTCGCTGTAGATGATCTGCAGGCCGAAACGATCGCCGGAACCGAGACGCTCCAGTAAGGTTTGTCCCAGCCAGCCGAGGTTGATGATCACGGTCTCGACACCGGCCGCACGCAACGCGCTGAGATGACGTTCGATCAACGGGACGCCGCCGACCTCGACCAGCGCCTTCGGCAGCGTTTCGGTCAGCGGGCGAAGGCGCTCGCCCTTGCCGGCGGCGAGCAGCATGGCGATCACGCGTCGGACTCCCGTTTAGAGAGGAACGCCGGCATCGCGCGTTGCTCGATCCAGTCGATCAATGGATCGAGTTCGTGATAGCGACCTCGGAGTTCGGTGATGTAGGACACCGTCAACGGCACATCTGCGAGGTAGGCGGGCTTGCCGTCGCGTAACCACAAACGACAAAAAATACCCGCCGCTTTCAGGTGGCGCTGTACTCCCACGAAGTCGAACCAGCGTCGAAACTGCTCTGGTTCCACGTCGATTTCGCTGGCCGACAGATAGTAGTCGATGCACTCCTCGCGCAACGCCTCGGGCCAGCGGACGTAGCAGTCCTTCAACAGCGAGACGAGATCGTAGGCCAGCGGCCCGTTCATTGCGTCCTGGAAATCGAGCACGCCCGGATTTCTGTCGTCGGTCAGCATCAGGTTGCGAGAGTGAAAATCGCGATGCACGAATACGCGCGGCTGAGCAACGACCTCTGCGACGATAGTGTCGACCGACAGGTCCCACAAACGCTGTTCGTCATCGCTGAACTCGATGCCCGAGTACGACTCACACAGCCAGTCGTGAAACAGCGCAACTTCGACCCGCAGGAAGGGATCGTCATAAGGCGGCAATGCGTCTCGAAAACGCGCACCGTCCTGCTGTATTCGTATCAGCGCATCAATCGCGTCCCGGTAGAGCGCCGACACACTGTCGGCATCCAGCCTGGCGAGGTAGGGCGTGCTGCCGAGGTCACTGAGTAACAGGATGCCCTGCTCATCGTTGGCGGCCAGCACACGCGGTGCGTTGACATTGATCGCCTCGAGGTAGCCGGCGATGGTCACGAACGGCCGCGTGTCTTCCTGCGGTGGCGGCGCATCCATCACGATGGCGGTACCGGTGTCGGTATCGACCCGAAAGTAGCGGCGAAAACTGGCGTCTTCCGAGGCGGCTCGCAGCGAGCCGACCTTGACGCCGGGGATGCCGGACAGCCAATTCTCGACCAAGTGCCGTCGGGCGTCTTCCTTTTGCTGCATGCCCGGTATTTCTCCGGCAGATTCAGAACGTTGGGAAGGTATCATAGACACCTGTTAACATCCGCAGCCGATCCTGACCCGCTACCTGACGTGCAAAAACGCCTTCTATTTCTGCCCGGCCTGCTGTTCGCCTTTTCATCGGCGACGGCACAGGAACCGCTCGCCTGCAGCAATTCGCTGAACGTCGGTCTCGCAGAACAGGCGGAGGCCGACGAGCTCGTCTCCCAGCCGGGTACCATCGTGTTCGAAACCGGGCAGCTCGACGCGCTCTTCACAGAACCTCGGAGCGCCGTGTTGTCGGGCGGCATTATCCTGCGCAGCGACGACAAGCTGGCAGCGGCCGACAATGCCGAGTTGCGCGAGATCGACCGACGCGTGTTCCTGCAGGGCGACGTGCGCTACGAGGACCAACGGACGGAAATCCGCAGTGACACCGCCGAGTTCGCCTACGATTCCGGCGTCATCGAGTTCACCGGTGCCGAGTTTTCTATCGGCGACGGCGGTCGCGGTTCCGCGTCCGCGTTGCGCATATCCGAAGACGGTGTCCTGAACCTGGGCGGCGTGAACTACACCACCTGCCCGCCCGGCTCCAACGACTGGTCGTTGAAGGCGAAATCCATTCGACTCGACACGCGCTCGGGTATCGGCACAGCCCAGGGCATCAAACTGCGTTTCCAGGGTGTGCAGCTCCTGTATGCCCCCTACTTGTCGTTTCCGATCGGCGACGCACGCAAGTCCGGCTTCCTGACACCGGAAATCGGCAGCTCGAACCGCGGCGGCAGCGATATTCGCGTGCCCTACTACTGGAATATCGCGCCAAACTACGACGCGACGCTGACCAGTCGACTGCTGACGGATCGCGGTTTTCTCGGCCAGGTGCAGTTTCGTTACCTGCATGAAGCACATGACGGCACGGTGAACGCGGAGTTACTGCCGAACGACGACCAGGTTAACGAAACACGTCACCTTTTTGACTTCGATCATCGAAGCATTTTCTCCAACGGCTGGCGATCCCGCATCGACCTTCGTGACGTCTCCGACAGCCAGTATTTTGAAGACCTCGGCGGCAGTCTCAGTATCTCCAGCCTGACCCACCTGAATCGCAGCGTCGAGTTCGACTACTTCGGTCGCAACTGGTCGTTGCTGGCTCGCGCGCAGGACTTCCAGACGCTCGACGACGCCATTACAGCGTTCAACGAGCCCTACCGTCGGCTGCCGCAGTTCGTGGCCAAGGGCGCCTGGCCGGGGCAGTGGCTGGGCGCAGACCTGACGCTCGATAGCGAGCTCGTCAATTTTGACCGCGACGTTGGCGTCACGGGCTGGC
Source organism: Pseudomonadota bacterium (assembly GCA_038747355.1). GTDB lineage: Bacteria > Pseudomonadota > Gammaproteobacteria > Steroidobacterales > Woeseiaceae > UBA1847. Next base: position 74,420 of record JBCDJX010000002.1, read on the forward strand.
GTTTCAATGTGGCACCGGAGCTGTCGCGCAACTTCGGCGGCCCGGGCTGGTTTGTTAAGCCGGCCGCTCGCTTCGACCACACGCGTTACGATTTGTCCGATCTGGATCCGGATCAGATCGATGACCCGAGCCGCACACTGCCCATTGCCAGCCTCGATGCCGGGGTCGTACTCGAGCGCACCCTTGAAAACTCGCCGCAGTACCTGCAGACCATCGAACCGCGCATGCTCTACGTGCACGTACCGCACCGCCGGCAGGCCGACCTGCCCGTGTTCGACACCATCGCACCCGACCTCAACCTCGTGCAGCTGTTTCGGCGCGACCGCGTGCTCGGCGTTGACCGTATCATCGACACCGACCAGCTGAGTTTGGGTGTGACCAGCCGCTTGCTGGACGTCAGCACCGGCCGCGAACTCGTGTCAGCAACCATCGGTCAGGCCCTCTACCTCAGCACCAGCGGCGTGTCACTTCCGGGGCAGGACGTGCAAACCAGTCGGTCGTCGGATTACATCGCCGAGGTGAGCTTCCTGCTCTACGACAACGTCAACTTTGACTTCGGTCACCAGTGGGGCACCGGCGAGCAGCGCACAACGCAGTCGGAGGCGCGTCTGCAATACCGGCCAGCCGACAATAAAGTGTTTAACCTTGCCTACCGCTACCGTCGCGACGCCCTTGAGCAAGGCGACGTGTCCTGGTCTTGGCCGCTGAGCCGCCGATGGAATTTCGTCGGTCGCTACAACTACTCCTTTCGTGACGACGAGGTGCTGGAGCGCTTCGCCGGGCTCGAGTACGAGAGTTGCTGCTGGGGTCTGCGTATCGTCAGTCGCAGCTTCATTTCGACCCGCGATGGAACCCGCGACACCTCGATTGGTCTGCAACTGGTACTCAAGGGTTTGAGCAGTGTCGGCAGCCAGTCCGACAAACTCCTCGAACGTGGTATTCTTGGCTATTCCGCGAGACTTCGGTAGATTTACGTGAACAAATTCAAGAACTTATGCGCTGTCAGCGCATTATGTTTCGCGCCCCTGTGCGCCGCTGACGAGCTGTCAGAAACCGGTGACTTCCTCGACGGCGTTGCCGCTGTCGTCAACGACGGCGTCGTGTTGAAAAGCAAACTTCGCAACCAGATTGCGCAGATCATCCGGCAGGCTGAATCGCAGCCGCAGCCGATCCCCCTGCCGCCGGCCGACGTGCTGCAGGAGCAGGTGCTGGAGCGTCTTGTCATCGATGAGGTGCAGCTGCAACGCGCACGTCGCATCGGTCTGCAGATTTCCGACCAGGCCCTGAACCAGGCCCTGTCCCGCATCGCCCAGCAACAAAACCCGCCGGTGAGCTTCGAGCAACTGCCGGCCGTTATCGAATCCAGCGGCATTTCCTGGCCGGTGTTTCGCGAACAGCTGCGTGACGAACTGACACTCGATCAACTGCGCCGTATCGATGTCGGCCAGCGTATCCAGGTTGCGCCTCGCGAAATTCGCCAGTGCATCGTCAATATGGAATCCGACGTGGTCGGCAACTCGGCGTACAACCTGTCGCACATCATCGTCTCCGTACAGGGCGAGGCCGGCGCGAATGAAATCATCGTCGCCGAAGACAAGATCAACGATATCTACCAGCAGATCCAGGATGGCGCGGACTTCCGCGAGATGGCGATCACATTCTCGGAAGGCCCGACAGCGCTGGAAGGCGGCTCGCTGGGCTGGCGAGAAGGCGCGCGTGTGCCGTCCCTGTTCACGGACGTTCTGCCGTCGCTCGAGAAGGGCGACGTCTCCGAACCCTTCCGCTGGGGCAACAGCTTCCATCTCGTCAAGGTGAATGACCTGCGCAGCGCACTGGAGCGCAGCGAGATCAACCAGGTCAAGGCACGCCATATTCTCGTTACGCCCAACGAGATCATCGATGACGCCACGGCGCAACAGCGCCTCAATGACGCCATTGAGCGGATAAACAACGGCGAGGACTTTGGTGAGGTTGCCAAACTGCTGTCCGATGACCCGGGCACCGCGAACGATGGCGGCGACCTCGGCTGGGCCGGACCCGGTACCTTTGTCGGTGAGTTCCAGGCGGCGATTGATGCGCTGTCGACCGGCGAGATGAGCACCGAGCCTTTCCAGTCACCGTTTGGCTGGCACGTGGTTGAAGTGCTCGAGCGCCGCGTCTATGACAACACCGAGGAGCTCAAGGAACGTAACTGCATCGGTCGCATTCGCGAGAGCAAGATGCAGGACGAAACCCAGCTCTGGATCCGGCGCTTGCGCGACGAGGCGTTTGTCGACAAGCGCATCTGATTTCGTGGCCTTATGACCGGGCAGACACTGCTGCTGACCGCCGGCGAACCTGCCGGTATTGGTCCGGACCTGTGCCTGCAGCTCGCTGACGAAGACGTCGTCATCGTCGGCGATCCACGCGTCCTGATGGAGCGTGCCGAGCGACTGTCGCTGGCGGTTCCGATCGACATCGTGGACGCGGACGCACCGGGCGTGCACGAGCCCGGACGGCTCCGGGTCATCGCCTTTCCGTTTCCGGGCGCGGTAGTGCCCGGCAAACTCGACACAGCGAATGCCAGGGCGCTGCTCGACGGGCTGCGTTTTGCGGCGGAGGCCTGCCTCGCCGAGCAGTACCACGGCCTGGTGACCGCCCCGCTGCAAAAGAGTGTCGTCAACGACGCCGGCATTCCGTTCAGTGGTCACACCGAGTTCCTCGCCGAGGTGACCGCGGCGGCGATGCCGGTGATGCTGCTGGTTGCCGATTCTCTGCGTGTTGCGCTGGCGACCACGCACCTGCCGTTGTCTGCGGTTCCCGCCGCGATCACCGAGCAACGACTCACGCAGGTCCTCAAAGTACTGGACCACGACCTCCGGCATCGCTTCGGCATCGCACAACCGTCCATCGTTGTTTGCGGTCTCAATCCGCACGCCGGTGAGGGAGGTCACCTGGGTAGCGAAGACGACGCGGTGATTCGACCCGTTGTCGAAGCCCTGTCTGCAGCCGGTATGAACCTGCGCGGTCCGCTGCCGGCCGACACGGCGTTTACCCCCAGTGCAGGCCAGCATGACGCCGTGCTGGCGATGTACCACGACCAGGGCCTGCCGGTGCTGAAGTACGCCGGCTTCGGGCACGCGGTAAATGTCACCCTCGGCCTGCCTGTCGTGCGCACCTCGGTCGATCACGGCACAGCGCTGGATATCGCCGGTACCGGCAAAGCCGACGTCGGCAGCCTGCGCGCCGCCGTGCAGCTTGCGCGAGTCCTGGCGTGAACACGCACCGGCCGCGCAAACGATTCGGCCAGCACTTTTTGGTCGACCCGGGGGTGATCCACGCCATCGTTGATGCGATACGCCCTGCGGCCGACGAGACGATTATCGAGATCGGGCCCGGCCCAGGCGCCATCACCGAACCGCTGGCGCGCCGCGCCGGTGCTCTGCACCTGGTGGAGCTGGATCGGGATCTGGCCGCGGCGTTGCGCCGGGCCTTCGCCGATAACGACGCGGTCAAGCTGCACGAGGTGGACGCGTTGAAATTCGACATTGGAAGTGTCGGCGCGCGCGTCCGGGTGGTTGGCAACCTGCCCTACAACATCTCGACGCCGCTGCTCTTTCACCTGTTGCAACAGCGAGAACGTATCGTCGACATGCACTTCATGCTGCAAAAAGAAGTGGTTGATCGCATGGCGGCACCGCCCGGCAGCAAGACGTACGGCCGGCTCAGCGTCATGCTGGGCTGCCATCTGCTGGTCGAACCGCTGTTTGATGTCGAACCGGAGTGCTTCGATCCACCGCCGGAGGTCATGTCGGCCGTTGTCCGGCTGATCCCTCGCCCTGACGCACCCCACATCGCCGACGAGGCGCACCTGTCGCGACTCGTCGCCGCCGCCTTCGCTCAGCGCCGCAAGACGATCAGGAACGCCTTGTCCGACTTCGCAAGCGCGGGCGAACTGGAAGCGGTCAACATCGATCCGGGCGTTCGCGCAGAGCGCATACCGGTCGATGCCTATATCGAACTCAGTAACAAACTCTCACAAAATCAGCCGGGAATTGCCTGACACCCAAAGGTAAAATGGCCACACCCTATGGATACCAACAACGACATCGGCATCCACGTCGCAACGGCGTACGTGGACGAACAGTCTCGGCCCGCCGACGATCGTTACGTGTTCTCGTACACGATTACGATCCGCAACAACGGTGACGTTGCCGCCACTTTGCGCAGCCGGCACTGGGTGATCACCGACGCCAACGGCAAGGTTCAGGAAGTCCACGGTGACGGTGTGGTCGGCGAACAGCCGTTTCTGCAGCCCGGCGAGGAATACCGCTATTCCAGCGGCGCGATTCTTGAGACGCCGGTCGGCGCAATGCAGGGCAAGTACACCATGGAGGCGGAAAACGGCAGCAACTTTGATGCGCCGATCGCCCCGTTTACCCTGGCGGTACCGGGGCTGTTGCAATAAGCGATGGCTGTCTACGCGATCGGCGACATCCAGGGTTGCTACGACCCGTTCATGCGGCTCCTCGACACGATCGATTTTGATCCGGCCAACGACAAGCTGTGGCTGACAGGTGACCTCGTCAACCGCGGCCCCAAGTCTCTGAAGACGCTGCGCAGCGTGCGCGCCCTCGGCGACGCCGTGATCACCGTGCTCGGCAACCACGATCTTCACCTGATCGCCCTGTCGCAGGGCCGTATCAGCAACGGCAAGCGCTTCGGCAGCCTCAACAAGACGCTGCGCGCGCCAGAAATCGACGAGCTTGTCGACTGGCTGCGATTCCGGCCGATGGCGCATTACGATGAGCAGCTCGACTCGCTGCTGGTGCACGCCGGTATCATGCCAACCTGGAGCGTGGCAAAGGTGCTGCGGCGCGCGGCTGAAGTGGAAGAGGCGCTCCGGTCTGACGATTTCCCGGACCTGCTGGAAAACATGTACGGCAACCGGCCTACGCAGTGGTCTGGCAAGCTCAAAGGCCATGCTCGACTGCGCTTTATCATCAACTGCATGACCCGCATGCGCATGCTGACGCCCGACGGCCGACTGCGCATGAACTTCTCCGGTGCGCCCTGGAAAACCCGCGGCAAGCTAAAGCCTTGGTACGAGTTTCGCGGCGACGCCTGGGGCACGACCCGCATTGTCTTCGGTCACTGGTCGCAACTCGGCCTGATCGTATTGCCGGAGTTGCTGTCGCTGGACACCGGCTGCGTCTGGGGGCGGCAGCTTACGGCGGTCAGGATCGATACAGACACACCGCAGGTTTTCCAGGTTCCGGGGCAGCTCTGAACATGGACACCCTGACCGCATTCAATTTTCAGCAATGGATCGACGATCATCGTGAACAGCTGCGACCCCCGGTCTGCAATCAGCAGGTGTTCGAGGAGGATGACTTCATCGTCATGGTGGTTGGCGGTCCCAACGCCCGCGACGATTACCATATCGATGAGGGACCCGAGTTTTTTTACCAGCTCGAGGGCCAGATGACGCTGCGCACCATCCAGGATGGCCAGCGGGTTGATATACCCATTGGCGCCGGAGACATACTGCTGCTGCCGCCGCGTGTGCCGCATTCACCCCAGCGATTCGGCGACTCGGTCGGGCTCGTCGTGGAGCGCAAGCGCCTGCCGCACGAGCTGGACGGCTTCCAGTGGTATTGCGACAGCTGTGACGCGTTACTGTATGAAGAGTATGTGCACCTGACGGACATTGTCGGCCAGCTGCCGCCCATCTTCGACCGCTTCTACGAGTCGGAGGACAACCGTCGCTGCAAAAACTGCGGCGCGGTGAAACCGCCGCGGGACTAGGCAGGCCTACTCGCGCCGGGCCTGAGACCCGACGGGCATAAGGACCAGAACATGCATTTTGAAAACAACCGCGACTTTGCCGAGCGCATGGACGCCGAGGACGCGCTGGCCGGCTTTCGCCAGCACTTCCACTTTCCGACCTGGCGCGAAAACTGGTCACCGGTTTACCTGTGCGGTAATTCACTGGGACTGCAATCGGATCTCGCCCGCCAGTATGTCGAGCAGGAACTGGACAACTGGTCGCAATACGCTGTTGACGGCCACTTCCATTCGCAACGACCGTGGTGGACCTACCATCGCGAAGCGGCGACCGGATTCGCCGCGTTGACCGGCAGTCGCGAAAGCGAAGTCATCGCGATGAACACCTTGACTGTCAACCTGCATCTGCTGATGGCAAGTTTCTACCGGCCGACGCGCGATCGCTACGGCATCGTTATCGAGGACAAGGCCTTCCCGTCGGATCGCTATGCTGCGGCATCGCAGCTGCGACATCACGGCTTTGATCCCGATGACGGGGTGATTGAGTGGCGCGCACGCGGCGACGACGGCCAGCTGTTTATCGAAGACCTTGAAGCTCTACTGGACGAGCACGGTGAGCGCATCGCACTGTTGCTGCTGCCCGGCGTCCAGTACTACTCCGGCCAGGTGCTCAACATGGCACGCATTTGCGAACTGGGGCGCCAGCACGGCATCGCGGTCGGCCTTGACCTCGCCCACGCGATCGGCAACGTCGAGATGTCGCTGGCGGACTGGTCACCGGACTTTGCCTGCTGGTGCACCTACAAGTACCTGAATGCCGGACCCGGCGCGATCGCCGGGGCGTTTGTGCCTGAACGACATCATGACGCGGCCGGCGAAAACCAGCTGCACGGCTGGTGGGGCAACCACGAGCGCAGCCGCTTCCGCATGGCCGCTGAATTCGACCCGGCAGAGGGCGCGGAGCTGTGGCAGATGAGCAATCCGCCGATCCTGTCGCTGGCACCCGTGGTGGCATCGCTCGACTTGTTTATGCAGGCCGGCTTCGAACAACTGCGCCACAAGTCTGTTCGGTTGACGGGCTGGCTGGAGTGGTTGGTGGGGGAACGATTCGATGGACGTATTGAATCGATCACGCCACCAAATGCGCAGGGCGCTCAGGCATCGCTAAAAGTGCGTGACCCATCGATCAACGCCCGCGCGGTATTCGACGCCTTGTGCGAGCGCAACGTGACGGGCGACTGGCGCGAACCCGATGTGATTCGCGTCGCCCCGGCACCGATGTACAACAGCTTCGAAGACGTCTGGGAACTGGTGGAGCGACTCGACGCGATTCTCACTGAACTCGGTCAGGCCGCATGAGCAAGATCAGCATAATCGGCGCTGGACAGTGCGGCACGCTGCTGTCCATCGCGATGGCGCGTCTGGGCTTCGACGTCGATGTGTTTGAACGATTCGAGGACCCGAGGGACTATGACGCGGAAGCCGGTCGCTCGATCAATCTGGCGCTCGCGGCCCGCGGTATCCACGGGCTGAGGCAAGCCGGATTGTATGAACTGGTCAAACCCCTGCTCGTCCCGATGCGCGGTCGCGCGGTGCATGATGTTGAGGGCAATGTCGACTTCCTGCCCTATGGCCAGACCGAGGATGAACAAATCTACTCGGTGGCGCGGGTTGGTCTGAACAAGGTGCTGCTGGACGCCGCCGAGAAAAGCGACCGCATTCGCTTTCGTTTTCGTCACAAGGCGATCGGCTACGACGCACTCGACAGCTGCGTGCATATGCGCGACGAGGACTCAGGCACGCTGTACGAAATCGACACCCAACCGGTGTTCGCCGCCGACGGGGCCGGCTCGATCCTGCGTCGTTCCTCCGACGGTACCGAGACATTCGGTGGTGTCGAAACCTTGCTGCGTCACGGCTACAAGGAGCTCAGTATCCCTGCCGGACCGGACGGCCAGTTTCAGTTGCGCCCGGACGCGCTGCACATCTGGCCACGCGGCGGATTTATGCTGATCGCGCTGCCGAATCCGGGCGGCGACTTTACGCTGACCTTGTTCCTCGCCAATGAAGGACCGGAGAGTTTTGAGTCACTGGACAGTCCGTCTCGCGTGCGGCGTTTTTTCGAAACCCACTTCCCGGACGCAGCCGCGTTGATTGCCAACCTGGAAGACGACCTGTTGAATCATCCGCTGGGCGTTCTCGGCACGATCCGCTGCCGTCACTGGCACGACCGGGGCAAGGTGCTTCTGATCGGCGACGCTGCGCACGCCATCGTGCCCTTTCACGGGCAGGGTATGAACCTCGCCTTTGAGGATGTGGTGTTGCTCGACCAGCTGGTCAAAGAGCACGGCGACGACTGGCCGAACGTCTTTGCCCTGTACGAATCCGAACAGCTTGCCAACGCCAATGCGATCGCCGATATGGCGCTGGACAACTACATCGAGATGCGCGACACCGTCCGCGATCCGAAATTTGCCCTGCGCAAGGCGCTCGCCTTCGAGCTGGAACAGCGCCTGCCGGATCACTTCATACCGCGCTATTCGATGGTCATGTTTCACGCGGATATCCCTTACCTGACCGCGCAGCAGCGCGGCGAAGTGCAGCACGCCTTGCTAGAGGAATTTACTCGGGATGCCGAAACCCTGCAGGACGTGGACATCGGCAAGGCGGCGGATGCCGCTATGAAGCGCTTGCGCCCCCTCAGCGAAGCGCGCATCCGCCTGGGTCGGGATCGTTTCGCAAACGTGAATCACGGAATGTAACCCCGTCACTTCTTCCGCTTTCCAAAGGAAGCGGACTGCAGTCGAGGTATCGGTATAGTGTCCGCTTCTGACACACAGCGGACGTACCCAGGTTTGAAATGAAAGGACACAGGCGATCCACACTCGCTAGGAGAATAAAGGTAGCCGTTCCTATCATTGCTGCGGCGCTGATTATTGTGGTTGTGCTCGACTCGTTTCTCGGAACGCGAATCGCCGTCTATAGCTTTGTCGCGGGACAGGGTTGGCCGGGAGACTCTGGCATCAGTTATCACCTTAGGCGGGAGCGCGAACACTTCGACGCTCTCGCTGACCTCATGCGGCTAAATACCGAATGGAAGGCCATTTATGCGGGAGGAGATGGGCTCATTAGAGAGACCTGTATCTGGAGTGGTGAATTTATGAGCTGTCCTCCGACGACAGATCCAACAATTATTCACCACTTAGAGGAAGCAATGATTGGCGGCGTTTCCCGATTTGGCGACAATCTAACCTTCGAAATCGGAAGCGCGTGCCGGGGGGATACTGTTTACGGCGCAGCTCTGACCCTGACCGAAGACGACGTTGAAGACTCAGCCCAATGCCTGAGCTCACCAGAAGATGACAATAGCGAAGTTTGCTTGCTGTCTGTCGAAGGACACTGGTACATAATGTACGAAAAGTTTGAAAACCCTGACTTCTGCGGCTAGGCGCGCTATTTGTCCTTATCTGCCGTTCGCTGGATGTCTGCTA
>JBCDJX010000003.1:0-77497 GCA_038747355.1 Pseudomonadota bacterium
TCGCCGCAATCAGCGTCGTAATGTTCGCATCAGCAATGGATGACAGCGCTTTCTCGTAACCGGAGTGAATCGCGCCCTGGCTCGAATTCCCGGCCGCGAGCTCCTCGCGTATTCGCTCGAATATAAGCACGTTGGCGTCCACCGCCATACCGACCGTCAGGACGATGCCCGCGATGCCCGGCAGTGTCAGCGAGGCGCCGAGCATCGACAGCACCGCGACAATGAACACCAGGTTGGACAGCAGAGCTGCGTTCGCAATCACGCCGAACCAACGGTAATAGACCGCCATGAAAATGATAACCGCGAGAAAACCGATCTGGATCGCGTTGAAGCCCCGTTCGATGTTGTCGGCACCGAGGCTCGGGCCGATCGTACGGTCGTCGATTTTGAACACAGGCGCAGCCAACGCACCCGCCCGTAGCAACAACGCGAGGTCGCGGGCCTCGACCGGGTTCAGGCCGGAAATCTGGAAGCGGTTTTTGAACACACCGCGAATCGTCGCCGTGTTAATGATCTCTTCGGTCTTGACGATTCGCTGAATCTCCTGGCCGTCGACCACGCGAGATTCACGTTTCGTCTCGATGAATACTGTCGACATCGGTCGATTAACGTTTTGCTGGGTGGCGACGAACATCGAGTCACCACCTGCCGCATCGAGCGTGATGAATACAGCAGGCTGTCCCTCCGAAAACCCTGCCTCGGCATCAATAATCTGATCGCCCGATGCGATGACCTCGCGTTTCAGGATCTGTGACGGCTCCGCGCCGCGGCCGGGGTACTGACGAGAGCCTCGCTCATTCCCCGACTGGTCGACGAGGCGAAACTCAAGGGTTGCCGTCGCGGTGAGAATAGTCTCGATCTGGTTCGGATCCTGTACGCCGGGCAATTGAACAACGATACGGTCGGTGCCGTTACGCTGGACCACCGGCTCGGCGACACCGAGTTCGTTAACGCGGTTGCGCAAGGTCGTGATGTTTTGCTCGATTGCGAGATCCTGTCGTGCCTTGATCTGTTCGGCTGACATACGAACCAGGAGAGAGCGCCCATCAGCGCCGTCATCGACAACCAGTTCCTGATCGGCGCCGCTTACGATTTCACGAGCCTCTTCGAGCACGTCACTGGTCTGCAGGCGGACTCGGATAGTGTCGTTTTCAAGATCGGCGCGAGCGCGGATCCCCGCGTCTCGGAGTCGCGCGTCGATATCCTGTTCATACAAGCCAAGGCGTGTCGAAACAGCCGACTCCATGTCGACCTCGAGTAACACGTAGACCCCGCCTCGCAAATCGAGGCCCAGGCTCATCGGGTTGAGACCCAGTCCCCGCACCCAATCCGGTACTTTCGGCGCAAGCGTCAGCGCGACGTTGGACTGTCGCTGAAAGTTTTCTCGCAGCGTCAGGTTAGCCGTTTTCTGGTCATCCACGCCTTCGAAACGGATGACCGCCCGACCATCGTCAATGTAGGCAGCTTCGGGTGAAACACCCTGGTTCTCGATGACGCGAACGTACTCGGACAGCTGCGCCTCTGAAACCGGCGAGCCGTCTTTGTTGGCGAGTTGTACCGCCGCCGTTGAGCCGTAGACGTTCGGCAGCGCCAGCAGGATCCCCGTCAGCAGAACGACAAGGACAAACAGGTTGAGCCAGACCGGAAACTTGTTCATGCGCGTTTCCGTCAGGCTTCGTCGTAGGTGCCCTTGGGGACAACCTGCGAGACGCTCGCCTTCTGCACCTTGATCTCGGTGCTGTCCGACACCTGGATGACCGCGTAGTGTTCGCTGACACCGGTGATCTTGCCGAGGATGCCGCCAGCAGTCATGACTTCGTCACCGACCTGCAACGCCGAAACCAGTTCGGTGTGGGCCTTCTGCTTTTTCTGTTGAGGGCGAATCAGCAGGAAGTAGAAAGCGGCGAAAATGACGATCATCGGCAGGAAAAAGCCGAAAGGGCTCGGCTCTTGCGCGCCCTGCGCGTAAGCATTACTGATAAAGAAGTCCATGAGTTTTTCGTCTTGTGTGAGCGGGCGACCTAGCAGTCCCCCTGGGATCAGCTCGCTATTATTGCATACCGGGTCGATTTGAGGACGCCTTTGGCAATCGCAAGACCCAGGGCGGGATTATTTTTCGTAGGCGTCGCGGAGTCTTGCGTACAGCGCCGACAGGGTGCCTGCCTCGATCGCCCGTCGGATCTCCCGCATCAGGTCCTGGTAGAAGTAGAGGTTGTGCAGCGTGGCGAGTCTCGGGCCGAGTATTTCGCCGCACTTCACCAGGTGCCGCAGGTACGCCAGGCTGTAGTTGCGGCAGGTGTAGCAGCCGCAATCCGGATCCGGCGGACCGGTGTCGTCCGCGTACTGCGAATGGCGAAACTTGATAACACCGTTCCACGTGTACAGCTGCCCGTTTCGTGCATGCCGCGTCGGTATCACACAGTCGAACATGTCGACGCCGCGCATCACGGCCTCGACAATGTCGAGCGGCAGACCGACCCCCATCAGGTATCTCGGGTGGTCTTCGGGCAGCACCGGCGCCAGGTGGTCGAGGACCGCGTTGCGTTCGTCCTCCGGCTCTCCGACCGCAAGGCCGCCGATGGCGTAACCGTCGAAACCGATGTCCACGAGTCCCGCCAGCGATTCATCGCGTAACGCGTCGTAGATGCCGCCCTGGATGATGCCGAACAACGCCTCACCGCGATCAGGCTCCTCGTTCTTGAGTTCATCGAATCGCGTCCGGCTGCGCGCGGCCCAGCGCAGCGACAGCTGCATCGAGTCGCGGGCTTCCTGCTCGGTCGCGGGATACGGCGTGCACTCGTCGAAGATCATCGTGATGTCGGCATTGAGCTCGTGCTGCACGTCCATCGAGCGCTCCGGCGTCAGCTGGATGCGGTCGCCGTTCACCGGCGACTGAAACTCAACACCCGCCTCCGACAACTTGCGCATGTCGGCCAGCGAGAACACCTGGAAGCCGCCGGAATCGGTGAGAATCGGCCCGTCCCAGTGCATAAATTCGTGCAGGCCATGGTGTTTTCGGACGATCTCCGTGCCCGGCCGCAGCATCAGGTGAAAGGTATTACCGAGCAGAATCTCGGCACCGCTGTCGGCAACCTCTTCCGGTGTCACGCTCTTGACCGTGCCGTAGGTGCCAACCGGCATAAACGCCGGTGTCTGGATCGTGCCGCGCTTGAGTTCCAGCTGGCCGCGCCGCGCGAAGCCGTCCTTGGCGAAGGTTTTGAATTTCACCGGGTCGGCTCCAACAACATCGAATCGCCGTAACTGAAAAAACGGTACCGCTGGTCCACGGCATGGCGATACGCGTTCAGGACGCGCTCACGGCCGGCGAACGCGGCGACCAGCATCATCAGCGACGACTGCGGCAAGTGGAAATTGGTGATCATCGCGTCGACACAGCGGAAGCGGTAGCCGGGCCGAATAAACAAGTCGGTTTCGTCCTGAAACCCGGCGACGTCGCCGCTGGCCGCAGACGCGGCTTCGAGGGAGCGAACCGCCGTCGTGCCCACCGCAACGATCCGGCCGCCGTCCCGGCGAGTCGTGCGAATCTCCTCGGCCGCCTCGTCGGTTACCGTCACCCGTTCGCTGTGCAGATGGTTGTTGTCGATGTCTGCCTCGCGCAATGACTGGAAGGTGCCGGCACCGACGTGCAGCGTGACGAAGCTGCGCTGCACGCCCATCGCATCAAGCTCGTCGAACAGGGCGTCGTCAAAATGCAGTCCTGCCGTGGGTGCCGCAACAGCACCCGGCTCGCGCGCGTAAACCGTCTGGTAACGCTCGATGTCGCTGGCCTCGGCCTCTCGGTCGAGGTACGGCGGCAGCGGCACCTCACCCTGGCGATCGAGAAGCGCCAGCACCTGGGTGTCGAATTCCACTTCGAACAAGGCGCCGTCGCGACCGAGCACGGTCGCGGTGGCGGCGTTCGCGAAGTGCAGACGGGTTCCGGGTTTTGGCGACTTGCTGGCCTTGATATGGGCCAGCGCCGTGCTTGCTCCGGTCACGCGCTCGACCAGCAGCTCGATACGCCCACCCGTGTCTTTGCTGCCGTGCAGCCGGGCACGGATCACCCGCGTGTCGTTGAGTACCAGTCGGTCGCCCGACTCGAGAAGCGAGGGCAACTCGTGGAAATTCAGATCGTCGAATGCGGCGCCGACATGCAACAGTCGGGAGTCCCGCCGCTCGGGCGCGGGGTAGCGAGCAATCAGCTCGTCGGGCAGGTGATAGTCGAAGTCAGCCAGCTGCATGGGCGCGCATGGTACCCCATGCGCACCCGATGCGGGCTCAGGTATCGGACTCGAGAATCACCAGCGGACGCTGCTGGCCGTCCGGCACGATGACCGCGGGTGGTGCCGACTCGGGAACGACGATCAACGGCGCACTCGCCGGTGCGCCGGGCGCGGTCGGGGGCACGGCGAAGCCACGGCGGTCATCCGGCATCTGCACTTTCAACGTTCGCTTACGCTTGTCGCGCATGATGTTCAGATCCAGCGACTCGCCGGGTTCGTAGGAACTCAGGATACGCATCGCATGGCTGACGGATTCCGGTTCCCGGCCGTCAATCGACTTGATGACGTCTCCGTCCTGCAGCTGCAACTCGCTGGACTCCGGTGCGCTGACAACCAGCAGCCCGCTGTCCGTACCGAAATAGCGCCCCAGCCCTTCGTTGAGCTCGATGATCTCAAGGTCAGACCAGGCGCGACCGGCGAACGGAAAGGCGAAATTGAACCCGAAACTGCGATCCACGTTCGGCGCCAGCTGCATTCCAACATTCGGGTCGCCGGTGAAAAATTCGTAGGTGGCACCGCCCTCCGGCATGCGCCAGGCAAACACATTGGCCTCGACCTTGCGCGGCTGCAGCTCCACGCTGCCCTTGTCACCATCGCGCAGGTACTCCACTTTCAGCGTGTCGCCCATTTCGACGCCGCGCATGAAATCGATGAGTTTTTCGTTAGCGACGTTGGAATTGCCGCCCGCCAGCGACTCGTTGTTGATCTTCGTGATCACGTCGCCGGCCTCCAGGCCGACGTCGGCCGCCGCGCCGCCCGGTGTCACACCCGCGACGGTGACGCCATCAACGGCGCCCGACTGGTCATTGCCACTGATTGTGATGCCGAGACGCGGCGAATCGTCGTTGCTGAAGATCTGCATCTGGCTGGCACTGAGCTGCGGCAGGTTTCTCTGGCTGAGCTCGGCAATCTGGCGGGCCGCTTCGGCCAGCTTTCGCTCCGCTTCTTCCATGCGGATGCGAACCTGTTGCTCATCACTTTGATTCCTTGCACGTGCCGTCTCCATCGCCCCGCGTAAGTTGGCAATTTGCGAGTCGCGGCGGGCGACCTCTCTTTCAGCCTCACGACGAGCCTCCTCATACAGCAGGCGCGGCGGCTTGCCATCTTCGATGCCCTCCGGCGCCTCCTGAGCGGACGCCGGTGTAACGAGCGCAAGAGCCGCGAGGAGCAGGGTTGTCTCAATTAGTATCTTCATTGCGTTAACTCCATTAAAACGCGGTCCGTTGCGCCTGCGCATAGCGCAACCCGACCAGTGATTTCATCAGCCTGACGCGCTCACGCCAGAAGGTTTCCTGTTCCTGAGGCGAAAGCGTGCTCGCCGGATCATTCAGTTGGTAATCGATCGACGCGATTCGGTCCTGCAGCTCAACGATCGTCGCCGCTGTGCCCGCTTTCTGCACGCGCGGTCCCGCCGGTATCGCGCGCAGGTCGGCCTCCAGGCGTCGCGATTCGACCATCAGGGCCTGCAGCCCGGTCAGCGCGTTGTCGTTGCTCGGCAGCGTTTGCGGCACGGTCATCGAGTTATCGGCCACGGCCGGCTCGGTCGGTTGCTGTTCAGGGATGACCAGCACCGCCATCACCAGCGCCGCTGCGATGCCAGCGCCCAGGTACCAGTGCCGCTGCGGCTTGCGCTGCTGCAGAAGGCCTTCCGCCTCTGCCTGTTCGCGAATTCGGTCCCAGACGATTCTCGGCGGCATCGTCTCGGGCAGGCGGTTCAGCCCGTCTCGCAACGCGACGTGCTCATCGGCCGTCAATCCGTAAATCATGTCTTCTTCCTTCTCATCGCCGCTCACGTCAGTAACTCCTCACTACGGCTGCCGCAGCACCGGTGTCGTCAGCCATCGACAACATCGGTCGCAGGCGCTGGTACGCCCGCGACAACTGCGATTTAGAAAAACTCTCGGTCTTGCCCATGAATTCGGCAATTTCCTTGTGGGTGAATCCCTCGACGTCGTGCAGCCAGACCACGGTTCGGCTGACGTCCGATAGATTGGCCAGCGCCGCGTCCAGGTCCATGGCGTCATCCGGGTGTCGTTGCTGGCCGGGCTCGAGACCGGAATTGATCTCGTCCCAATCCTCGCCCAGCGACTGCGAGCGGCTGGTCCACGCGGAACGCAGGAACATCAGCGCCTTGGAGACCGCGATGCGGCGGATCCAGGTGCCGATCGATGCCTCGCCACGAAACCTGCCGATCGAGCGCATCACCTCGATAAAGGTCTCCTGCACAAGGTCTTCGGCATGTGCCGGCACCCTGGTGAAACGCAGGCACAGCGAGTACACCGGCGTCGCGAACGCACGATAGAGAATCTCGTGGGCGCGTCCGTCGCCGTCGGCGGCCCGGCGAATAATGGCCGGGTCGATCGAGATGTCTGCAAACTTGCTCATAGCTGTCATTCTAGATGCACGCTCTCGGAAAAGCGTCGCAACCGCCTTCAATCCGTCGTCCATCGTGGCGCTAGCGCGTTCTGGATGTCGCGCATATACTGTGCCGCGCGCAGGCACCACCTGAACGATGCCGGGGTGGCGGAACTGGTAGACGCGCCGGATTCAAAATCCGGTTTCCGAAAGGAAGTGAGGGTTCGATTCCCTCCTCCGGCACCACCTCAAGGACGAACCCCCGATGACGCTCCCGATGAAATTCTGCTCGATCTGCGGTGGAACGATTAGTTATCGCATCCCGGACGGCGACAACCGTGAGCGGGCGGTTTGCAATGACTGCGGCGCCATTCACTACAAGAACCCGCTGGTCGTGGTCGGCTGTATCGTCGAGCACGACGACAAGATCCTGTTGTGCAAGCGCTCGATCGAGCCGCGCTATGGCTACTGGACGATTCCGGCCGGCTTCATGGAGCTGGGTGAATCAACGGCACAGGGTGCGGCGCGTGAGACGCTCGAGGAAGCCTGCGCCGAAGTGGAGATGGATCGCCTGTTCGCGTCGGTCGACGTGGTTCGCGCCGGCCAGGTCCACGTCTATTACCTGGCAAAACTCAAGGGCAGTTTTGCTGCCGGTAGCGAGACGCTGGAGGCACGACTGTTCGCCGAGGACGAAATTCCGTGGGACGACATTGCGTTCGCCAGCGGCAAGTACGCGCTGCAAAAGTACTTTGAAGACGCCGGAACGAATAATGGCGTGCACGAGCACGCCATTTATCCGTAAAGCCTTGCACCGGGCTGCGGCCCAGATTCGGTCAGTTGCTGGCTGTCTTCGGCGTCGTCGCCTTCTGGGTCAGACGCTGTGCCAGCGCCTGCGGCGGCATGTAACCACCGATCAGTTCGCCGTCTTCCAGCACGATTGCCGGTGTGCCGGACAGACCGACCGCACGACCGAGCGAGTAATGCTCTGCGATGATCGACGCGTCACAGGACACCGACTCGAAGCTGCGGTCAAGTTTCGCGTTGGTCAGCGCCGCGCCACGGTCGGCCGAACACCAGACTTGCTCGGAGGTATTCCAGGCTTTCGATGACGGCCCGTTGCGCGGGTACAGGAAGTAGAGCACCTCGATGCCGTTGGCCATGTATTCCTCGATCTGCGCGTGCAGACGCCGACAGTAACCGCAATCCACGTCGGTAAAAATCCACACCGAGTGACTCGGATTGTCGGGTGTAAAGCGGATGACCTCGTTGTCTGCAACACCGGCCAGCAACAGCCGGCGCGAGTCGTTTCGCGCGGCTTCGGACAGGTTCACGTTCGCGTCCAGATCGATCAGGTCGCCCTGCATCAGGTAGCGGCCGTCACCGGAGACGTAGGCGATCACCGAACCCTTCTGGATCATGTACCAGTCATCGACCGGGCTGACCTTGACGTTTTCTGGTTCGATGACGTCGAACATGCCGGAAATCTTCGCCTTGACGGCATCCAGCTCATCGCCGGACGCCTGTGCTAAGGCGGCCGGCATCAGTATCGAAACGAGAAGTAATGTGAATCTGTGCATCGAATCAAGCTCTGCGTGTGTCTGTGGTATCGGCAGCGGCTGCCGGGAAACGGAGTCTAGCACCTGCAAGCGCTGAGACACGGTTCACCACCGGCAGTTCCGGCGGTGCCAGTTACCAAGACCCCGAGCCGGGTCGGATTATTACCGGATGGCGCTAGCCGCGCGGATGATGCTCGCTGTGCAGCTCTTTGAGCCGCTCGCGGGCAACATGCGTGTATATCTGGGTCGTCGACAGGTCGCTGTGGCCCAGCAGCAGCTGCACGACGCGCAGATCCGCCCCGCGGTTCAGCAGGTGGGTCGCGAAAGCGTGGCGCAGACTGTGCGGTGACATTTTCTTGCGGACGCCGGCTTTGTCGGCGTAGCGCTTGATGATGTGCCAGAAGGCCTGGCGCGTCATACGGTCGCCACGACGCGTCGGAAACAGGTAATCAGTCTGCCGCTCAAGCAGGATTTCCATGCGCGGCCCGTCGATGAATTCCTTGAGCCAGCGCTGCGATTCCTCACCCAGCGGTATCAGGCGCTCGCGATCGCCCTTGCCGACGATCCGCAGGACACCCTGGTTAAAGTTGACCTGCGACTGCTTGAGGTTGATCAGCTCGGACACACGCAGGCCGGTCGCGTACAGCAGCTCCAGCATCGCGCGATCACGATGGCCAAGCGGCTCTTCGACATTCGGCGCGGACAGCAGCGCATCCACTTCGTCTTCAGTCAGCGTCTTCGGCAGTGAACGGCCGATACGCGGCATCTCAATCTCGGCGGTCGGGTCGGTATCACGCAGGCCCTCGCGCATGATGTAACGGAAGAAGCGACGGAAACTGGACAACTGCCTGGCCGTGGACCGCGGCTTCGCCCCGCTTTCAACGCGACTCGCAATAAAGGCCAGCAGATCGGCCTTGTCCGCCTTGTCGATCGGCTTGTTCTTTTCAGACAGGCCGCGCGACAGGGTCATCAGGTCGGCGCGGTAAGCACCCAGCGTGTTCTGTGAGAGACCACGCTCCATCCAGATCGCATCGAGGAAACGGTCCACCAGTTCGGTTGACTGGGAGACGACGTGTGACTGCTCGTTGTTCGGATCAGTGCTTGCCATAGTTTGATCAGGTCCTGTCTTTCGCCGCGCCGCTCGCACCAACACTGTCCCTGTGCTGCGTGACTGTTTAGGATGTCCAGCGCCCGGCACAGTGCCGAACACAATCCCCAAGCGACGGATTTTTCAAGAATTTGAGTATGATGAGACCGCGTCGAAACCGGCGTGACCGGCTTCACAGAATAAGACATAAAGTGATGGCTTTCACGGGCCTGAACGCGTTGTGTGGCGCGGGGTTGACGCCGTGAAGCGACGTCTTCAGCGCCTTTTGCAATTGCCATTTTGCCTGTACGGCTGGCTCGCTACCGTGATCGCCGTCGTATTTGCGTTGTTGTCTGCCCTGCTGGTGCCGCCGCCGTCCTGGCGCCAATCGCTGGCAACCTTCGCCTCGCGACTGCCGTTCATCCTGACCCTGACGCGACCAACCGTTGAGGGTCTGGACAACCTGCCGCAAGGCCACAGCGTCGTGGTGGCGAACCACGCGAGCTACGTCGACGGCCCGCTCCTCAAGGGCTATTTACCGCCGCGGTTTTCCTTTGTGATCAAGGGTGAGATGCGCAACATTCCGGTGGTGCACTTCCTGTTGCGCCGGGCCGGCGCCCGTTTTGTCGAGCGCAACGAAGCCGGCGCAAGCGCGCGCGACGCCCGGAGCATCGTGCGCGCCGCGCAGGACGGCGCGAGCCTTGCGTTCTTCCCCGAAGGCACGTTCCGCGTACAGCCGGGTGTTGGCCGCTTCCGCGCCGGTGCCTTTATGGCGGCCATCAAGGGCGGTACCCCGGTGGTGCCGGTCACGATCACCGGGACCCGCCGCATGCTGACCTGCGATGACTGGATGCTGCGCTGGTCGCGGCCGACCATCCGCATACTGCCGCCGATCCCGATGGACGATCCCGCCTACGGCAATCACCGCGACCTGGCCGAGGCGGCGCGGCAGCGAATCCTCGCGATGCTCGACGAACCTGATCTGCTAAAAAACGAGTCGCCCGGGAGCACTGCCTAGCCAGCAACGGCGCGGTCTGCAGCCACTTCCGGACTACCCTGAAACAGATATTGCCCGGGGTAGCGGTTTCGCCGACAGTACCGGCCGTTTCCCCCGGACCCGCAGGAGCCCCCCAATGAGCTCAGACTCGATCGTTATCGTTGCCGCACGCCGAACACCCATCGGCGGCTTTCAGGGCGTTCTGGCGCCGGTTACGGCATCCGACCTTGGCGCCGTGGCGATCAAGGCTGCGGTCGACGACGCTGGGGTGAACCCGGAGACGATCAGCGACCTGTTGATGGGCTGTGTTCTGCCGGCCGGCGTCGGCCAGGCGCCGGCGCGACTCGCCGGTATGGCGGCCGGTCTGCCGCTCAGTGTGGGTGCCAGCACGCTGAACAAGGCCTGCGGATCGGGCATGAAGACGACGATGCTCGCCCACGATCTCATCAAAGCGGGCTCGGCGAGCGTGGTGGTCAGTGGCGGGCTCGAGTCCATGACCAATGCGCCCTACCTGTTGCCGAAAGCGCGTGACGGTTACCGCATGGGGCACCAGGAAGTACTCGACCACATGTTCTACGACGGCCTGCAGAACCCGCACGACGGCAACATGATGGGCCATTTCGCCGAAAACACGGCCGAGAAGTACGGCTTCACGCGAGAAGCGCAGGACGAATTCGCGATCGCCTCCGTGACGCGCGCGCAGCAGGCCGCCGAATCCGGTGCGTTCGACGCCGAAATTGCCCCGGTCACCGTGACAACCCGCAAAGGTGAAACGGTGGTGTCTCGCGACGAGGGCCCGCAGACGGCGCGCCCGGAAAAAATCCCGACGCTGCGTGCTGCGTTCCGCAAAGACGGCACGGTCACGGCCGCCAGCTCGTCATCGATTTCCGACGGCGGTGCGGCACTGGTGCTGATGTCGGCGTCCGAGGCCGAAGCGCAAGGCATTGAGCCGCTGGCCCGCGTCGTCGGTCATTCCGGCTTCGCACAGGCGCCGGAATGGTTCACCACCTCACCGGTGTTCGCGATCAAGGCCCTGCAGGAAAAGCTTGGCTGGACCGCGGATGACGTTGACCTCTATGAAATCAACGAAGCCTTTGCCGTGGTGACCATGGCGGCAATGCACGATTGCGGTATCGACCACGCTAAGGTGAACGTCAACGGCGGGGCCTGTGCACTCGGCCACCCGATCGGTGCTTCCGGTGCACGTATCATCGTCACGCTGCTGCACGCGCTGCGTGCACGCAAGCTGAAACGCGGCCTCGCCTCCCTGTGCATCGGCGGCGGCGAAGCCACGGCACTCGCTGTCGAACTCATCTGAACGCCTCAAAGGACGACCACTATGGATCTTGCGAACGCAAAAGCCGTGATCAGCGGCGGTGCTTCGGGACTGGGACTGGAAACCGCGCGCCGCGTCATCGACGCCGGCGGTCACGCGGTACTGCTGGATGTCAACGAAGACCAGGGCCAGACCGCGGCCGGCGAGCTGGGTGAGCGAGCAAGCTTTGTCGCCACGGATGTCACCAGCGAAGACGCTGTTCGTTCGGCGATGCAGGCCGCCAAAGCTTTCATGGGCGGCATCACGCTCGCGGTGAACTGCGCCGGTGTGGCCACCGCGGGTCGCACACTCGGCCGCGAAGGACCCTGGCCGGCCGACAACTTCGCCCGCGTCATCAGTATCAACCTGGTGGGCAGCTACATCGTGACCAAGGAAGCGGCGGTCATCATGACCGAAAATGCGCCCAACGAATTTGGCGAACGCGGCGTGGTCATCAGCACGGCGTCGATCGCCGCGTTTGAAGGACAGATCGGCCAGGCGGCGTATTCCGCATCCAAAGGCGGCGTCGTTGGCATGATGCTGCCGCTGGCACGTGAGTTCGCCCAGTTCGGCATCCGTGTGAACACGATCGCTCCGGGGGTCTTCATGACGCCGATGGTCGCCGGCATGCCCGAGGAGGTTCAGGCCTCGCTGGGCGCACAGGTGCCGTTTCCGCCGCGACTTGGCCGGCCCGAGGAATACGCCGACACCGCGGCCTTTATCTACGGCAACCCGATGGTGAACGGTGAGACGATCCGCGTCGACGGCGCGATCCGGATGCAGCCGAAGTAACCGCTTGAGACGACCGGGTCACCGCTTGTCTCGCTACATGCCGCTGTAGTTCGGGCCGCCGCCGCCCTCCGGCACGGTCCAGACGATGTTCTGGGTCGGATCCTTGATGTCGCAGGTCTTGCAGTGCACGCAGTTCTGCGCGTTGATCTGCAGCCGCTTTATGTCGTCATCCTCGACGATCTCGTAGACGCCGGCCGGGCAGTAGCGCTGTGCCGGTTCATCGTAGTTTGGCAGGTTGTAGCTCACCGGCACCGTGCTGTCTTTCAGGGTCAGGTGACTCGGCTGGTCTTCCTCGTGGTTGGTGCTGGACAGGAAAACCGATGACAAACGGTCGAAGCTGATCACACCGTCGGGCTTTGGGTAATCAATCGGCGCGGCGTCGCTCGCTTTTGCGAGCGTTGCGTGGTCGGGCTGCGGGTTGCGCCAGGTGAACGGCAGCTTGCCGAAGAAAATATTCTGGTCGATGAAGGCGAAGGCTGCACCCCAGAAACGACCGAACTTCTTCAGCGCCGGGCCGAAGTTGCGCGTGGCGTACAGTTCCTCGTGCACCCACGAGGTCTGCACACGTTCCGGGAAGTCCGACAGCACCGATTGCCCCTCATCACCCTCTGCCAGCGCCGCGGCGACCGACTCAGCGGCGAGCATGCCGGTCTTGATCGCCGTGTGCGACCCCTTGATCTTGGCACCGTTCAGGAATCCGGCGTCACAACCGACCAACATGCCGCCCGGGAACACCAGGTCCGGCAGGGACTGCAGACCACCCTTGTTGACGGCGCGTGCGCCGTAGGAAATCCGCTTGCCGCCCTCCAGGGTCTGGCGAATGCGCGGATGCTGTTTCCAGCGCTGGAATTCCTCAAACGGCGACAGGTGCGGATTGCGGTAACTCAGCGCCACGATGAGACCGAGGAAAACCTGGTTGTTGGCGGCGTGATACAGAAAGCCACCGCCCTCCGTCTGCGCATCGAGTGGCCAGCCCAGCGTGTGCTCCACGAGGCCTTCGTCGTGTTTGTCCGGGTCGACCTCCCAGACTTCCTTGAGACCGATACCGTAATGCTGCGGATCGCTGTTCTCGCGCAGCTTGAAGGTCGACATCAGCTGCTCACCCAGGCTGCCACGGCAACCCTCGGCGAAAATCGTGTATTTGCCCAGCAGTTCATAACCCGGTGTGTAGGCGCTTTTCTTTTCCCCGTCCTTGCCGATGCCCATGTCACTGGTGGCCACGCCCCGGACGCGGCCCTGATCATCGAACAGGACCTCAGACGCCGCGTAACCCGGAAAGATATTCGCGCCCGCGTTCTCGGCCTGTTCCGCGAGCCACTGGCACAGCTTGCCGAGACTGATAATGTAGTTGCCGTCGTTGTGCATCGGACGCGGTACGAACAGGTTGGGCACCGTCATCGCCGCGCTGTCACTGGTCATGTAATGAATGCGATCGCCCGTCACCGCAGTATCCAGCGGTGCGCCCATCGACTGCCAGTCCGGAAATAGCTCCTCCAGCGCAGTCGGCTCGAACACATTGCCCGACAGGATGTGCGCACCGATCTCCGAGCCCTTTTCAACCACGACAATGGCGAGTGAATCGTCCAGCTGCATCAGGCGGCAGGCCGCCGCCAGGCCGGCGGGGCCGCCACCGACGATGACAACATCGAACTCCATGGATTCGCGTTCGCTGGTCATGTTCTGTTAGTCCTTTATTGGTACCCGGGATGGCAGCGGAAAAAACCGCGATGTAATCTTCACGCGACGCGGGAACGCCGCAATACAGGAATGATGGTAACTTGAATCTCAAAGCGGCGTACGCGGAACACCTACGCGAACACAAGCACGTGCGCGACCCGGCGCAGGAAGCCGTGGTCGACCGCCTCGCCGCGATCCAGGCGGCGCTTGAGTCGTCCGACGGCCGCCGCCCTGGCCTGCTGGATCGCCTGTTCGGCCGAAACGGAGCGACGCCGGTAAAAGGCCTGTATCTGTGGGGTGGCGTCGGTCGTGGCAAGACCATGCTCATGGACCTGTTCTTTCGCTCGCTGTCGATTGACGGCAAACGTCGCAATCACTTTCACCGCATCATGGACGAGGTGCATGGACGGCTCGCCGAGCTCGAGCACGTGGAAGATCCGCTCGACACCGTGGCCGACGATATCGCGCGTGAAACCCGGGTGCTGTGCTTTGACGAATTCTTCGTCAGCGATATCGGCGACGCCATGATTCTCGGGCGCCTGCTCGAAGCCCTGTTCGAACGTGGCGTGTGCCTGGTCGCAACCTCCAACAGTCCGCCGTCCGCGCTGTACAAAGACGGCCTGCAACGGCAGCGTTTTCTGCCGGCGATTGCGGCGCTCGAAGCACATACCGAGGTGGTCCACCTGGGCGGCGACACCGACTATCGCCTGCGACTGCTCGAAGCCGCCGGCACTTACCTGCTGACCGGCGATGCGGCGACGCCGGGACGGCTCGACACCCTGTTCGCCGAGGCATCCTCAAGTCCTGCGCAGATTAATCGCGTCCTGCCGATTCGCGGTCGTGACGTCGTCGCGCAGCGTTGCGGCAAGAGCGTGGTCTGGTTCGATTTCGACACCATCTGTGACGGACCGAGGAGCCAGAGTGACTACATCTCGATCGCGCGCTGGTACCCGACGGTGATTGTCTCCGAGGTGCCGCAACTGACCACGGAGCTCGACAACCAGGCGCGACGATTCATCGCACTGGTGGATGAATTCTACGACCGACGCGTGAAACTGATCATCGCGGCCGCCGTCGACATCGATGACATTTACGCGGGCAAACGACTCGTGTTCGAATTCGAACGTACCCGCAGTCGTCTCGTCGAAATGCAGACCACCGAGTACCTGCACCTGCCGCACCTCGCGTAAGCGGTTGATGCTGCGGGTCCTTCTGGTTACTGTACCGGCATGGCCAGCGAAGAAACTGATATCACGCCGGGCGAGCTGATCCTCGAGGATTTCCTGCCCTACCGTCTCGCCGTTATCTCGCACACGGTGAGTAACAACATCGCGCGCGTGTATGACAAGAAGTTCGGGCTCACCATCCAGGAGTGGCGTGTCATTGCGATACTCGGCCGTTTCCCCGGATTGTCGGCGGTTGAAGTCGCGGAAAGAACCATGCTCGACAAGGTGGCCGTGAGCCGCGCCGTCACCAAGCTGATCAAAAACGGTCGACTCGACCGCGAATTTGCCGACGCTGACCGTCGCCGCTCCATCCTAAACCTGTCCGAGGAAGGCCGCCGCATCCACGACGAGGTTGCACCGCTTGCGCTCGAGTTCGAGCGTGATCTGCTGCACGGCCTCGACGACGAGGACGTGAAACGCTTCAACATCGTGATGGAACGCCTGCTGGCGCGCGCGCGCCTGATCTGCTGACGCGCTACATCTCCGTGCGCACCCGGATTAATTCCGGGTAGAAATCCCAGTCGATCGCCTTTTTCAGGAAACTGACACCGGACGAGCCGCCGCTGCCGGTCTTGTGGCCGATGATTCGCTCGACGGTTTTCAGATGGTGGAATCGCCAGAACTGGAAGTTGTTGTTGATATCCATCAGCGCTTCGCAGATCTCGTAGTAAACCCAGTGCGTTTCGGTATCGTCGTAGATGCGCTTCAGTGCGGCGACGACATCCGCATCCTCATCCCGTGTCTTGGCGAAATCCCGGTCAACCACCTGCGCCGGAATGGCGTGCCCGGCCCTCGCCAGGTGTTGCAGGAACGCGTCGTACAAGCTCGGTGATCGCAACGCACTGTCGAGTCGCGCATGCCAGTCCGGCAAGTGCGCGTAGACTTTCAACGACGATCGACTCTTGTTGCCCAGCGTGAACTCGAGCAGCCGGTACTGCGGCGACTGGAAACCGGACGCGGTGCCAAAGACGTGCCGGAACTCCGCGTACTCGGCCGGCGTCAGTGTATCGAGCACACCCCACATACCGTACAGCTGCGACTGCACCTGTCGCACGCGCGACAGGTTTTTGATCGCCGGCGCCACGTTGTCGCTGTCGAAGAAGTCGATGGCCCTCGCGATCTCGTGAATCATGAGTTTCATCCACAACTCCGCCACCTGGTGCTGGACGATGAACAGCATTTCATCGTGGTGCGGCGGGTCACTCAGCGGCTGCTGCGCCGACAGCAGTTTGTCGAGCTGCAGGTAGCCGCCGTAGTCATCGTCGCGAGACAGTTTGGTGTGAATGGACGCTTCGAGTTCACGCTTCTTCATACCGGCATTGTAGGCGCAACTTGAGTCGACAGGCCAACAGGCCCTTCAGTACAATTCGCCGGGGGGTCAGATGTCCTGGCCGGGGATCAAAAGTGCCGCGAAAAGAACTCCGTCGCTCAAGCGACGTCAGGGAGCAAATCCTTGACGCGATCGTGTCGTCCGATCTTGAGTCAACCAGCCTGCCTGACAGCCGACAGCGCAGCATCTACCTGAAACAGTATTACAGCGATGTCCCCGCCGAGGATCTCGCCGAGCGAAGCGCCGACACCTTGGCCCGAATCGCGTTTTCACAACTTGAATTCGCGAGCAAGCGCCGACGCGGGCAGTCGCTGGTTCGCGTCCTGAATCCCAGCGAAGGCACGGACGGTTACCGGGCGGACCGGACCTACGTGGAGATGGTGAACGACGACATGCCGTTTCTGGTCGACTCGGTATTCGCGGCCATCAACCGCCACAACCTGACCGTGCTGATGACCGTCCACCCGGTGCTGCGGGTCAGTCGTGATCGAGGCGGTGAACTGCTGGCGATACACGATCGTGACAGTGACGAAGGCCGACTCGAGTCGTTTGTCCGTTTCGCCATCGACAAGGAAACCGACGCGGCTCGCATCAAGGCGCTGATCGCCGAAATTCGCTCGGTGCTGGCCGATGTCCGCATTTCGGTACGCGACTGGCGCAAGATGCGCGACATCATGGTCGAAACGCGCGACACGCTGGGTAAAGGACCGTCGGGCGCCGACAAACGGCTGCGTGAAGAAAGCCGCGACCTGCTGAACTGGATGGTCGACGATCGATTCACTTTCCTTGGCTACCGCGAATACAAGCTGCGCTACCGCGGTGAGCGCGTGTTTATCAGCCCGGTCGAGGGCACGAGTCTCGGATTGCTGGCGAAAAAGCACGCCAAGCAGGAAACCGTTGAGCTGACCAGCGACATGCGTCGGCTCGCGCGGGCGAAGGACTGGCTGGTCATCACCAAGGCCAATTCACGATCGACGGTGCATCGCAACGCCTACCTCGACTACGTGGGCGTCAAAATCTTCGATAAAAACGGCAAGGCCGTCGGTGAACGGCGTTTCATTGGCCTGTTCACGTCCGCGGCCTACAACGAAAGTCCACGCAATATTCCGCTGCTGCGCCACAAGATCGAACGGGTCGTCGACCGGACGCACGTCGAACCGAAAGGCCATCGGGGCAAAGCGCTGCTGCATATTCTCGATACCTTTCCGCGTGACGAGCTGTTCCAGGGGACGGTACGTGACCTGTCGCGGACGGTGCTGGGCATCCTCAACCTGCAGGACCGCCAACGCGTACGCTTTTTCCTGCGGCGGGACACCTTCCGGCGGTTTTTCTCCTGCCTGATCTACGTGCCGCGCGAGAAGTACATCAGCGGTATCCGTGTCACCCTCGAAAAATTGTTGCTGGATTCTTTCGACGGTCTGTCTGCGGAGTCCAGCGTTGAGCTGACCGATTCACCGCTGGCGCGCATTCACATCATCGTGCACGTTGACCCGGGCGAACGACCGCGCATCAGCATCCAGAAGATCGAGGAACAAATCGACGAGCTCATCGTCAGCTGGACAGACCGACTGCGCGACTGCCTTCGTCGTTCCTTTGGTTACGCCGAAGGCAACAAGCTGTTCCGGCTGTACGGCGAGATCTTCCCGGCGGGCTACCAGGAAGACACGGTGCCTCGCGACGCCTGCAGTGACATCAATCACATCGATGCCATGCGTCGCGACGGGGTGTTGCGCAAGGTCGAGTTGTTTCGGCCGATGGGATCTGAACCCAGCCACATGCACTTCATGGTGTTCAGCGACGATGAGCCGATGGTGTTGTCGGAAACGCTGCCGATCCTCGAGGACATGGGCGTCGACGTATACACCGAACATCCTTACGAACTGCACATGCCCAGCGGCGATCGCTTCTGGATCCAGGATTTCCACCTGCGGCACACGGCCGGGCACGAGATCAATGTGCAGGCGGTGTCGACCCGCTTCGAAGAGTGTTTCATGCAGGTCCTTTCCGGTGACGCAGAAAATGACGGTCTGAATCGTCTCGTCCTGATGGCCGGTCTGGACTGGCGCCAGGTCTCACTGCTGCGCTGTTACGCAAAATACCTGCTGCAACTCGCCCTGCCGTTTTCGCAGGACTACATGGAAGAGGTACTGCTCGACCATCCGACACTGGTCGGTCTGCTGATCGAACAGTTCGAAGCGCAGTTCGACCCCGCGCTGACGATGCGCCTGCGCGAAGACCGACTGAAAAAACTGCGGCCGGCCATCCGGCGCGAAGTCGAAAAGGCCAGGAATGTCGACGAGGATCGTATTCTGACGGCGTTTGCCGGCACCATAGACGCGACGCTGCGAACCAACTTTTACCAGGAGCGTCGCGACGAGTCGGGTAAGCCGTACATTTCGATCAAGCTGAATACCCGGGAGATTCCCGAGGCGCCGCTGCCGCGGCCAAAGTTCGAGATCTTTGTCTACTCGACGCAGGTCGAGGGCGTGCACCTGCGAGGCGGGGATGTGGCGCGCGGTGGACTGCGTTGGTCGGACCGGCGCGAAGACTTCCGCACCGAGATCCTGGGACTGATGAAAGCCCAGGTGGTCAAGAACACGGTCATTGTGCCGTCGGGCGCGAAAGGCGGCTTTTTCTGCAAACACCTGCCGGAAGACGACCGCAGCAAGATTTTCGAGACCGGCGTGGCCTGCTACCGCACCTTTATCAGCGGCCTGCTCGACATCACCGATAACGTCATCGACGGCAAGGTCGTCACGCCGGACAAGGTCGTGCGCCGGGATGCCGAGGACCCCTACCTCGTCGTCGCCGCCGATAAGGGCACCGCAACCTTCTCGGACATCGCCAACGGCATTTCGCAGTCCTACGATTTCTGGCTCGACGATGCATTCGCGTCCGGCGGTTCGGCGGGTTACGACCACAAGAAGATGGGCATCACGGCACGCGGCGCCTGGGTCGCCGTGCAGCGTCACTTCCGCGAGCGCGGACTGAATGTCCAGAAAGACGAATTCTCCGTCGCCGGCGTCGGTGACATGGGCGGCGACGTGTTTGGCAACGGCATGCTGTTGTCGCGGAAGATCAAGCTCGTGGCGGCCTTCAATCACCTGCACATTTTCCTCGACCCGGACCCGAACCCGGCGACCAGTTATCGGGAACGCAACCGGCTGTTCAAACGCGCCGGCTCCTCCGGCTGGGACGAATACAACAAGGACCTGATCTCCAACGGCGGCGGGGTGTTCTCGCGCAGCGCGAAGACCATCAAGCTGAGTCGCGAGGTGCGTGACATGCTCGGTGTCGACGAGGCCTCGCTGAAGCCGGACGAGCTCGTGCACACCATCCTGAAGATGGACGTGGACCTGCTGTGGAACGGCGGCATTGGCACCTACGCCAAGGCGACCAATGAAAGCCACGCCGAAGTGGGTGACCGAGCCAACGATAACCTGCGGGTGAACGCCGGCGAGCTGCGCTGCAAGGTCATCGGCGAAGGCGGTAATCTCGGCCTCACCCAGCTGGCGCGCATCGAATACAGCCTGAACGGCGGGCGCATCAATACCGATTTCATCGACAACTCGGCGGGCGTCGACAGCTCGGATCGCGAGGTGAATATCAAGATTCTGCTCAGCGACGTCGCTGAACAGCGCGGCATGAGCCGACCGAAACGCGACACGCTGCTGGAATCCATGACGGACGACGTGGCCGAGCTCGTGCTGCGCAATAACTACCTGCAAACCCAGGCAATCAGCATGAGCGAAGCGCGTTCCCTGGAACGCATCGACGAAACCGCACGCGTGATCGCCAGTCTTGAACACACCGGACTGCTCGATCGCGAACTCGAATTTCTGCCGGACGATCTCGAAATCGAAGATCGCAAGGCACGTAAGCAGGGCATGACGCGTCCGGAACTGGCGGTCATCTTAAGCTACGCCAAGATCGACTTGTACAACGGACTGATGGACGCCGAAGAAACCCTCGAGGATCTCCTGGTCGTGCACCCCATGCGTTACTTCCCCGAGGTCCTTCGTCGACGCTACACCGACCTCATCCCGGGCCACCGTCTGAGTCCGCAGATCCTGGCGACACTGATCGCCAATGACATCGTCAACCGCATGGGGCCCGCCTTCACGCAGCGCGTGCAACTCGACACCGGCGCCAGCTTTGTCACGATCGCCCGCGCCTATACCGTCGCACGACAAATCACGCGAGCCGGGCATTTGAATCGCACGATCGAATCCCTGGATAACGACATCCCGGCAGCCGCGCAGATGGCCATGATGTTCGATGTCGCCAGGACCCAGCGTCATGCCGTGTACTGGCTGATCGAGCGTTTCGAAGACGACATGCAGATCGAACCGCTGGTCGAACGCCTGAAAGAAGGTATGACCACGGTGTACACGCGCACCGGCACGGTACTGTCGAGCGCTGCGAAGGCACGACACGGCCGCGCCGCTGCCGAATACATCGACATGGGTGTCCCGGAAAACCTGGCGGACCGGATGGCGACGCTGAAACTGACGCGCGCGGCGCTCGACATCGCGGATCTCGCGGCGGAGTACAAGCGGGACGTCATCGAAACGGCGAGAGTCTACTCGGCGTTCAATGAAAACCTCGGCCTCGCCTGGCTGCATGCCGGTGCTGAGGACCTCAAGGTTCGCGGACGCTGGCAGGCGATCGCGCGCGGCAACCTGCGTGACAAGTTCTACCACATACGCCGCGACCTCGCGGCACAGCTCCTGAAGAAGCGCAGCCGCAAGGATGTCGCCGTGCTCGTCGCCGACTGGCTGTCGCAGCGCGACGAGGACGTCGAGCGCTTCAAGGACATGCTGTCGGAAATGCGGCTCCGAAATGCGGTAGATTTTGCATCCTTGTCCGTTGCAGCGCAGGAGCTGCAGGACCTCTTAAACAACTAACAACCTGGGAGACTCCATGGCTGGCAAGCTTGTCATGTGCCGACACGGGCAGAGCGACTGGAACCTGAAAAACCTGTTCACGGGCTGGACCGACGTGGACCTGACGGAGCAAGGCATCGCGGAGGCGCGGGACGCCGGCAAATTACTCGCCGCGCTGCCCTACGAATTCGACGTGGCCTACACCTCCGTGCTGAAGCGCGCGATTCGAACGCTTTGGCTTGCGCTCGACGAAATGGATCGAATGTGGCTGCCCGTGCATCGCGACTGGCGCCTGAATGAGCGTCACTACGGCGCGCTGCAGGGTCTCAACAAGGCGGAAACAGCGGCCGAGTACGGCGATGAGCAGGTGCACATCTGGCGCCGCAGCTACGACGTTCCGCCGCCGGAACTGGAAGCCGAGGATGACCGCCATCCGTCGCACGACTTGCGCTACCGCGGCGTTGACGCACTGCCAGCGACCGAATCCCTGAAGATAACGCTGGATCGCGTCCGACCCTGCTGGGAGGAATCGATCGCGCCGGACCTCAAGGCTGGCAAGAACGTGCTCATCGCCGCACACGGCAACAGTCTGAGAGCGCTCGTAAAAATGCTCGACGGCATGTCCGATGACGAGATCACCGGCTTCAATATCCCGACCGGTGTGCCCATTGAATACGACCTCAATGACGACCTGACGCCGAAGTCGCGCGAGTTTCTCGGCGACCCGGAAGCCGTTGCCAAAGCGGCAGCCGCCGTGGCGGCACAGGGCAAGGCTACGTGATAGGCGAGCTCGATGGTCGCTCGCCCGTATTCGAGGGCGAGGGCCATTTTGTTGCGCGATCCGCCGACGTGATCGGCAGCGTGCGGCTGATGAGCCACAGCAGCGTCTGGTTTAACGCCGTACTGCGCGGCGACAACGACTGGATCACCATCGGTGAGCGCTCGAATGTGCAGGACGGCTCGGTTCTGCATACCGACCCCGGTTACGAACTTGCCATCGGCAACGGTGTCACCATCGGCCACAAGGTCATGCTGCACGGCTGTCAGGTCGGCGATAACAGCCTGATCGGCATCAACAGCGTCGTTCTGAACGGCGCGAAAATCGGCGCGAACAGCGTGGTGGGCGCCGGCGCGCTCGTCACCGAGGGCAAATCTTTCCCCGACGGCTGCCTGCTACTCGGCGCACCGGCAAAAGTCGCGAGGGAACTGAGCGACGAAGAAATCGCAAAGATCGGACTCAGCGCCAAGGTCTACGTGGAGAATGCCGCTCGCTACGCGTCGACGCTGGTCGGGAGCGCCTAGACCTGCAGCCTGGGGTCGGAACGCGGTGACTTCTGCTGCTTGTCCACCACCCGGATCAGTCCTTCCTGGGTCGATGACGCCACCAGCTCGCCCGCGCGGGTGAAGAACTGGCCGCGAGCAAACCCGCGGGCGCCCGCGGCGTTCGGGCCGTCCATCGAATACAGCAGCCAGTCGTCCACGCGCACGTCACGATGGAACCACAGCGCGTGGTCGAGACTCGCCATGATCACGTTACCGTGCCCGAAACTCAGACCATGCGGCAGGGTCGCGGTACCCAGCAACTCGTAATCAGACACATACGCCAGCAGATTCTGGTGCAGTGCCACGTCGTCGGGCAGCGGCGACACCGCGCGAATCCAGACGTGGCGTTCCGGCTCCATGACCTCGGGCTGCATGAAATTGATCGGGTTGACCGGACGAAATTCGAACGGGCGTTCTGCGGTCAGGAAGCGGCGCATCTTCATCGGAATTCGATCAAGAATGGACTTGGCCACCTCGACGGAATCCTTCAGGCCGTCCGGTCCAGGCACCTCCGGCATCTTTGACTGGTGTTCCAGGCCCTGCTCGGGCGTCTGGAACGACGCGGACAGGTTCAGTATCGGTCGGCCGTGCTGGATCGCGACGACTCGCCGCATGGAGAAGCTGCCACCGTCCCTGGCCCGATCAACCTCGTAGATGATCGGCGCATTCATATCACCACGGCGCAGGAAATACGCGTGCAGCGAATGCGCCGCCCGATCCTCCACGGTGTGTTGTGCCGCCGACAGCGCCTGACCGAGTACCTGCCCACCGAAGACCTGCGCGCTGCCGATGTCGCGACTGTCGCCGCGGAAGATATTCAGTTCGATCCGCTCCAGCTGCAGCAGTCCGATCAGATCGTCGAGAACCGGATGCACGTCAGCTTTCGACTCGCCCGCCGTCGACCGAGATGCCCGTGCCGCTGACAAAGACCGCGTCGTCGCTGGCGAGGAACAGCGCAACCTTGGCGACGTCTACCGGCTCGCCAATGCGTTTCGCCGCGGAGCGGGAAATGCAGTAATCACGGAGTTCCTTGTCTTTGCGGAAGACGTCGCGAGACACGGGCGTCATGATGCCGCCCGGCTGAATGTAATTTGCCGTGATGCCGAAACTGCCCGTTTCGGCCGCCAGCGCTCTCGTCAGCGCCGCGAGATTTTGCTCCGCGCGCGAAGCGACGTTGGCCGCGTCGGCGGCAAACACGCTTCGCAGGAAGCCGATGTTGATGATGCGACCCGCGGGGCTGCGCTTCATGTGCGGCAAGGCGGCACGACACATGGCCAGGGTGAGTTCAGCACGAACATCGAGCAGTCGCTGCAGCTCGTCGTTGACGGCCTTCAGCGGCGATTCCGGCTGAATGGAAAACTCGTTGACCAGTATATCGATACCGCCGAGTTTCTCGCGCGCCTCTTCGACCAGCGACGGTAACAGCCGTGGATCGCGGTAGTTGGCGACCAGGCCGGTTACGCCTTTGACCGGGCGAAAAAGCTGCTCGATGCCGCTGTTGCTGTCATCGATCGCAACGACATCCGCCCCGTGTTTCACCAGCGTGCGAGCAATCGCCTCACCGATACCGCTGCCCGCCTGCGTGACAACGGCCTTCATACCGTAGAGGCGTAAAGGTTCTGCCATGTTGTTCTCTTAGCCCTCGCCCTGGAGGTGATCCATAAACTGTTTGCGCAGGTCCACTTTCTTGACTTTGCCCGTGGCACCGTGCGGCAGCTCGTCGACAAAGATCACGTCATCGGGCTTCCACCAGGTCGCTACTTTACCGTCAAACCAGGCCATCATGTCCTCTTTTTCAAGGGACTGTCCTTCGCCACGAACGACGATCAGCAGTGGCCGCTCCGTCCATTTCGGATGAGCAACGCCGATGACCGCGGCCTCCGCCACGGCCGGGTGTCCCATGGCGCAGTTCTCCAGGTCGATGGAGCTGATCCACTCACCGCCGGACTTGATGACATCCTTGGTCCGGTCGGTAATGGCCATGTAGCCGTTCGGGTCGATGGTCGCGACGTCGCCGGTATCAAACCAGCCGTCGTCGGTGTGCGTCCCCGCACCGCCGGACAACTTGAAATAGTCGCTGCAGACCCACGGCCCGCGGACCTGCAAGGCACCGAAGGCGACGCCATCCCAGGGCAGTTCTTCGCCGTCGTCGCTGACAATGCGCAGCTCGACGCCAAAAATGCCGCGTCCGGCTTTGGTCGCGAGGTCCAGCGCCTCGTCCTCGGACAGGCCCTCGAGGCCGGATTTGGTCGCGTTCAGCGTGCCAAGCGGGCTCATCTCGGTCATACCCCAGCCCTGACGCACTTCCACATCGTGTTGCTTCTGAAACGCCTCGATCATCGAGCGCGGCACGGCGGCGCCGCCGATCAGGGTGCGCTTCAGCTTATTGAGTCGCTTGCCGGCGGTTTCGCAGTAATTCAGCAGGCCCAGCCACACCGTTGGCACACCGAGCGCCTGTGTTACCGATTCGTTCTCGAGCAGGTTGTAGAGGGTTTCGCCGTCGGCCATCTTCGGGCCGGGTAACACCAGCTTGGCGCCAACCATCAGGGCGGCATAGGGCACGCCCCAGGCATTGACGTGGAACAGCGGCACCACCGGCAACAGACAGTCCGTGCTCGACACCGAGATGACATCCGGCGCGATGCTCGCGTAGGCGTGCAGCAGGGTCGACCGATGGCTGTACAGAACACCTTTTGGATCGCCCGTCGTACCGGAGGTGTAGCACAGCGAGGAGGCTGCGTTTTCATCGAGGTCCGGCCAGCTGTAGTCGGCCGACGCGTTGGCCAGCAGGGTCTCGTAGCAGTGCACGTTGTCGAGATCCGTTTCCGGCATGTTGGCTTCATCGGTAAGCACGACGATGGCTTCGACGGTCGTCAGATGCTCCGCAACCGCGGCCACCAGCGGCAGGAACATCGCATCAACGAACAGCACGCGATCCTCGGCGTGATTGGCGATGAAAACGACCTGCGTCGGGTGCAGCCGCGGGTTCATGGTGTTGCAGACAAAACCGGCGCCGCTGACGCCGTAGTAGATCTCCAGGTGGCGGTGGTCGTTCCAAGCGATGGTGCCGACACGGTCGCCCTGGTTAAGTCCGAGGCCTTCCAGCGCGTTCGCTAGCTGTTTCGCACGGCTGACGGCGTCGCGAATCGTGTAACGGTGCAACGGGTTATCGGCCGTGACCGAGACGATCTCGCGATCTCCGTGAAATTTGCTGGCGTGATCGGCGATTGCCGATACCAGCAACGGCCTGTCCATCATCAATCCCTGCATGATCCCCCCTTGGCAACACAGGTTGAAATAAGCGCGGCGGTAAATTTAGCACAGGACTTCGGTATCATCGCCGGATGAGTGGCAGATTGAAAATCGCAATTGCGCAGATCGCGCCTGTCTGGCTGGACTTCGCCGCGACGCGCGACAAGATCGTCAGCCGCATTGACGAGGCAGGCCAGCAGGATGCCGACCTGGTCGCCTTTGGCGAGGCCCTGTTGCCGGGTTATCCGTTCTGGGTCGACCGGACGGACGGCGCCCGCTTCGAATCGGACGTGCAGAAAGACCTGTACGCGCATTATGTTGACCAATCGGTCGTGGTCGACCGGGGTGACCTCGACCCGGTCTGCGAGGCGGCGGCCAACAACAACACGGCGGTGTATCTCGGGATGATGGAGCGCGACGCACGACGCGGCCAAAGCCTCTACTGCACGATGGCCTACATCGATCGCAGCGGCAATATCGGCTCCACGCATCGCAAATTGGTACCGACCTACGAAGAACGACTGGTGTGGGCAGCCGGAGACGGTGCCGGCCTGCGAACGCATTCGCTGGGTGCGTTTACCGTCGGCGGCCTGAACTGCTGGGAAAACTGGTTGCCGCTGGCAAGGGCTTCCCTGTACGGCCAGGGCGAAGACCTGCACGTGGCGATCTGGCCGGGCAGTCGGCGCAACACCGATGACATCACCCGCTTCATCGCCAGGGAAGCGCGCTCGTTCGTGCTCTCGGTTTCGGGCCTGATGCGCGCGAGCGACATCCCGGACGGACTTCCGCACGGCGAGTTACTGAAACAAACAGCGGACGACGTCATGGCGGACGGCGGTTCCTGCGTGGCAGGACCCAGCGGCGACTGGCTGCTTGAGCCGATAAGCGATATCGAGTGCGTTCGCACGGTGACCATCGACCACGCAGCGGTCCGTCGCGAGCGCCAGAACCTGGACGTCAGCGGCCACTATTCACGGCCGGACGTGACCCGACTGCATGTCAACCGCGAACGACAAGCGACCGTAGACCTGGAAGACCATTGACCATGAAGCGACTGGCCCTGCTGTTATTGCTGCCTGCACTCTGCTTCGCGCAGGACGAAAACGCCTGGACCCTGGAAGATGCCAACCAGGTTCTCGCATCCACCTATGCCGTTTTGCTGCAACCGGACCTGGCCGAACTGAGCGTTGCCGAACGACTGGCGCTGTCCGAATTGCTGGTCGCCGGCAAGCTGATGCACGAGCTGTATCTGCAGCAGCGTCACCCGGACAGTCTTGAGGTGATTGCGGCGCTCGGCGGCGGTGAACTCGCCGGCACGGAACTGGGTGCCAAGCTGCGTGACGTGTTTTATCTGTCAAAGGGCCCGATCGGGACAACCCTCGACAATCGCAGAGCGCCGCTGCTGCCGACTATCGCGGCAGAAACGCCGGGCAAGACGCTGTACCCGGCGGATGCATCGCGCGAGGAAATCGAGGCATGGCTTGAAACCAATCCCGAACAACGCACGGCGATTCTCGACGTCCGCCGTGTCGTGCGTCGAGCGACAAGCGGCAATGTGCAACGCGACCTCGACCGCCTGCAGGCGTACCCGGAAGTCGCGGCGCTGAACCCGGGTCTGCTCGAATCGCTGCAGTCGCTGGCAGCGGACTCCGCGAGCGACGACTTTTACGCCGTACCGTACGCGCTGGCCTATGCACCGACCCTGCGCAAGATTCGCGACGCGCTGCAGACGGCCGCGTCGACGCTAAAAACGGAATCGCCGGATTTTGCCGCCTATCTCGAGCATCGCTCGCGCGACCTGCTGAGCAGCAACTACGAGGCCGGTGATGCCGCGTGGGTACGAGGTCGATTCGACAATCTCAACCTGCAACTCGGCAGCTATGAGACCTACGACGACGCGTTGTTCGGCGTAAAGGCCTTTTTCGGTGCGAGTCTGCTGATTCGGGACCGGGTAAAGAGCAGTGCGCTCAGTGAAGCCGTGGACGGTCTGCAGGCCATCGAAGACGCCCTGCCCTACAGCGGTCGCAAAACGGTCAGTTCGGATATCCCGGTCGGGGTCTACAACGTCATCGCCGATTTCGGTCAGGCACGTGGCGCAAACACGGCAACGATCCTGCCCAATGAGGCCGCTCACGCCCGCAAATACGGTCGGACAATCCTGATTCGCAACAACCTGCTGACGCATCCCGAGTTATTCGTCCTGCGTAAGCAGCGCTTTGACGCCGTCATGTCCGATACTGTCAAGAACGATCTGACGGTGGAGGGTGGCTTCGAGCGAACACTGTGGCACGAAGTGGGACACTACCTCGGGCCGGCGACAACCGCGGACGGTCGCGATCTCAATGCGGCGCTTTCAAACACCGCGTCACTGTTCGAAGAATTAAAGGCTGACCTGGTGTCCCTGTTTGCAGCACCGGCACTGCGCGAGTCCGGCTACTACGACAACGCGGCGCAACGCGCACATTATGCCGACGGGATTCGCCGCACGTTGCTGGACGCCAAGCCGCTGGCATCACAGCCGTACCGGAATATGCAACTCATGCAGTTCAACTTTTTCGTGGAAGCTGGCCTGATCGAACTGGATTTTGAAACCGGCGCGCTGACCATCAACTACGAGCGCTACCACGACATCGTCAGCGACATGCTCGAGCAGGTCCTGCTGATCCAGTATGAAGGCGACGACGACGCTGCAAGAGCCTTCGTGCAACGCTGGAACTACTGGGAGGACATCCTGCACGGCCGTCTGGCTCGCCAGATCCGCGAGCAGTCTTCAGCCCAGCGTACCCTCGTCCGCTACGGCATCCTGGACGACGGCTAGCCCCGTCTGCGGTGGTTTAACCGCCTCCTGAAGCGGGCTCTGTCCGGGCTCTGTCCGGGCTCTGTCGAATACGAGGCAAACCAATCACGCGGTCGAGAGCGCCGCGTATGCGCACACGTGAACCTGTCGAGTCTGTGATTGTCGCCGCATCGTGCCGGCTGAGGGGGGGGGCAGGACAGCGGTCAGGCGCCTTCGAAGAAGTACATACCCAGGGTCTCTGCAACGCAGGCAGGCTTGCGTTCGTTCTCCACTTCGATGCGGACTTCGGACGTCAGCAGCAGCGCGCCGGCGCGGCGCTGGGCTTTCAGAACCGTGGCACGTCCGCGCACTCGCGAGCCGACTGGCACCGGCGTGTAAAAACGGACTTTATTGACCCCGAAATTGATGGCCCGGGTCAGCGTCGGAATATCGACAAAGTTGCCGGTGAGCCCCGGGATCAGGGCGAGCGTCAGGTAACCGTGCCCGATGGTCTTGCCATCCGGCATCTCACGCGACGCACGTTCAGTATCAACGTGTATCCACTGGTAGTCGTTGGTGGCTTCAGCAAACTGATCGATCCGGTTCTGGTCGATAACGATCCAGTCCGACAAGCCGACCTCTTCCCCTTCCAGTGCCTTGGCGTCTTCGATGGACGTGATAACGCGCAACGTGTGCCCTTTCTTGTCATTCATTCTTGTCGGCGAGGCGCCGCACAGCGCTAGGAATACACGCATGCCCCCGACGCCGCAAGTATTGTATAGCGTTTTTGCCATCGCGGAGCGGTAGACTGCAAACATGAGCAAGCATGTTTCGGCGACGGACCCGCAGGTATACAGCGTCGTGCTCGCCGCCGGCCTGTCTCGCCGCTTTGGCTCGACGAAACAGCTGGCCAAGGTTGACGGGGAATCACTGGTGGCTCGCGCCGCGGCCATTGCCGACGCGGCCTGCCCCGGCCGCAGCCTGCTGGTCGTCGGCCACGACGCCGGGCGTGTGATCGCTGCTGGTCGAGGCCAATGTCGCGGCATCGTGGTCAATGACCGCTTCCAGGAAGGCATCGGCTCGTCAATCGCCTGTACGGCACACGCAGTACAGCACGCAGCAACGGGGTTGTTGATCACGCTGGTCGACCAGCCGCTCGTGGGGCTTGAGCACCTGAACGCGTTGCTGGCGGCGTTCGCGACGAATCCCGACAAGGTTGTTACAAGCCGTTATGCGTCCACGATCGGCCCACCGGCGGTCGTGCCGCGCGCCCTGTTCCCGGCGCTAGGCAATCTTGTCGGCGACCGGGGCGCCAAGTCGGTCTTACAGACGGCGGAGCGCGTCGAAATCGCCTTCGAAGAGGCGGCCGTCGACATAGACCGACCGGGCGACCTTGAGGCGCTGGCTTAAGCAGACTTCAGTGATTCAGGCGGCGCATGCCTGGAACAGCGCTCGCAACTCACCCATTCGGTGGCGCCGCTGACATAGTGTTCCTTCTTCCAGATCGGCAAGCGCACCTTGACCTCGTCAATAATGTAGCGACAGGCCTTGAACGCCTCATCGCGATGCCCGGAGGACACGCCAACCCACACCGCGCAGTCGCCGATCTCAAGCAGACCGGTGCGGTGCACGCAGCTTGCGGCCAGCACGCCGAATTTCTCGATCGCCTCGGCAATGATCGCCTCACCTTCCGTAACGCACAGCGGCTCGTAAGCCTCGTATTCGAGACGCTCGACCTCGCGGTTATCGTTTTCGTTTCTTACCCAGCCTTCGAAAACGCAGAAGCCACCGGCCGCGGGATCCGCCAGTGTGTCACGCAAAGCTGCCGTCGCGATCGGCTCACGGGTCATTCGCAGAGTCATCATCAACCTCCGGCGACCGGCGGAAACAACAGCACCGTGTCGCCGTCCTGGACCGCTCGCGACCAGTCGGCCATTTCGTCATTCACCGCCACCTTGCAATGCCCTGCGGGTTCGGTCGAGCCGTGGCGGTCGCGGGTGTGCTCGAACACGTCGAGCAAGGTCTCGGCATCGAGTGTCAGTGTTTCGGTATCCCGGCCAGCGCGCTCGCGAAACGCAGCGAAATAACGAACGGTCAGCGTCTTCATGGCGTTATCTTAAGCTGGCTGCGTGCCAGGTCCTCCGGCGAATTCATGTTGTCGAGTGCATCAGGAACCGGCAGATCAATCAAGCGTGTGTCGCTGTTGATCATCATTTTCCGCGGGCATTTCAGCCCATCGTCGACGAAGCGGCGCAGAATGGACGCGCTGCGACGGGTGTAGATCGCGCAGAGCGGCTCCGGCAGGTCATTTTGTGAACTTCGAAAGGCGATCATCGGGGCCTCACTGCCACGCTCGTCAATCAGCGCCTGCAGGGTCTGTGCGGACAGCTTGGGCAGGTCACAGGCGACCACCAGCCAGTCATCGTCGGGTCGTTCGTCCATTGCCGAGAGGATGCCGGCGACCGGGCCGAGGTCGTCATAGCGATCGACCAGTTGTGGAAAGCGAGCGCGCTCGGGCTCATCCACCTGGTCTTCGCGCGTCGACACGAACACCGCGTCGCAGACGTCGCGCAGCAGGCGAACTGCCATCGCCAGCTGGCTTTCGCCGTTGTTGACCAGCAGGGCCTTGTCGGTGCCCATACGCCGGCTGCGACCGCCAGCGAGAACCAGCCCGGACAGCGCGCTAGGCATCGCGACGAACGTCCTTTTTGCCGCCTGATTTGGCCAGCAGCCTCGTGTTTTCTATCACCATGTCGTGTGAGAGTCCCTTACACATGTCGTAAATGGTCAGCGCCGCGACCGACGCCGCGGTCAGCGCCTCCATTTCCACGCCGGTCTTATGGGTGACCCGGCACGTCGCATCAATGAGGGCCGTGTCGCCGTCAATGCGGATATCGATGCTGCACTTTTCCAACCCCAGCGGATGGCAAAACGGAATCAGCTCATGGGTCTTCTTGGCCGCCATGACGCCGGCAATGATGGCTGTGGCGAACACCGGTCCCTTTTTGCTCTGGATCTCGTCACCCTCGATCGCCGCCAACACCTCGGGCGGCAGGCGGATTCCTGAGCGGGCCGTGGCCTCGCGACGGGTGACCGACTTGTCGCCGATATCCACCATCGTCGGCCGGTTGTTGTCATCGATGTGCGTCAATTTGCTCATAAACTAACCGCCTATCCGGTACATCTCGACTTTCGACAGCGGATGCGCCGCCGCCACATCCGGGCGGCGCAGCTCGCTGTAGCGATCCGCTCGCTGCAACCAGATGCGTTTCAGGATATCGGCCAGCTCGTCATCGTCAGCGCCATTGCGCAACGGTTCGCGAAGGTCGGTGCCGTGGGTCGCAAAGAGGCAGGTGTAGAGCGTACCGTCCGCCGACAGTCGGGCACGCGAACAGCTGCCGCAAAAGGGCTCTGTCACCGACGAAATGAAGCCGATTTCACCGCCGCCATCGACGTATTGATAGCGACGTGCGACCTCGCCGGGGTAATTCTGGTCCAGCGCACGCAGCGGCCAGCGCCCTTCGATTTGCTTCAGCAGGTCCTTCGACGGGACCACCTGGTCCATTCGCCAGCCGTTACGGTTGCCGACATCCATGAATTCGATGAGGCGAACGATATGACCACTGCCGCGAAAATGCGCCAGCAGGTCCAGTACGGTGTGATCGTTGACGCCGCGCTGGACAACGACGTTGACCTTGATCGGCGACAGGCCTGCGGCTTCGGCTGCCGCGATGCCCTCCAGCACGGTGGCCAGATTGCCGCGCCCCCCGCTCATACCCAGGAAAACCTCCGGATCCAGGCTGTCGAGGCTGATCGTCACGCGATGCAGCCCGGCGTCGGCGAGTTCGGCGGCCACCGGCGCCAGCAACATGGCGTTGGTCGTCAACGCCAGGTCGTCGACACCGGGCAACGCCGCCAGGCGTTTGACCAGCGTGGGCAGTTGCTTGTCCAGCAGCGGTTCGCCGCCGGTCAGGCGCAGCTTGGACACGCCGAGCGAAGCTGACACCTGCGCGACCTTGTAGATTTCGTCATGTGATAATCTTTGCCCACGAGTGAGGAACTCGTAGTCGGCGTGGAATTCCGCAGCCGGCATGCAGTACGGGCAGCGAAAATTGCACCGATCCAGCAGCGAAATGCGCAGATCGTGCAGCGGCCGCGCGAGCGCATCGACCAGCGGTCGTGAACTCGGTACGGATTCTGGTGCGGAATTCATGCCGATATGATGCCCGATCGAGTGCTCCTCGAACACCCGATAACCAAGAAACCAATTGACCCCCGGGAGTCAGAATGGACGTCACTTTTTCCAAGGAAGACCTAAGCTTTCGCGACGAAGTCCGCACTTTTTTTGCGGATCGCCTGCCTGAAGACATCAAGCACAAGCAGGATCACGGAATCCCGCTGGAACGC
Source organism: Pseudomonadota bacterium (assembly GCA_038747355.1). Taxonomy (GTDB): domain Bacteria; phylum Pseudomonadota; class Gammaproteobacteria; order Steroidobacterales; family Woeseiaceae; genus UBA1847. The sequence continues at coordinate 33,263 of JBCDJX010000003.1, forward strand.
GACGACATGGTGCGCTTCCAGCAGCTGCTTCATGAACAGGGCTGGGCCGGCTTCAACTGGCCCGTCGAATACGGCGGCACCGGCTGGAACGTCGTGCAGAAGTACATCTTCCAGCGCGAAATGGCGTCTGCAAATGCGCCGGTGATCGTCCCCTTCGGCCTGGGTATGGTCGGTCCGGTCGTCTACACCTTCGGTAACGACGAACAAAAGCAACGTTTCCTGCCCGACATCCTGGCCAGCAAGGTCTGGTGGTGCCAGGGTTATTCGGAACCGGGTTCCGGCTCCGATCTCGCGTCACTGAAAACGCGCGCTGACCTGGACGGCGACCACTGGGTCATCAACGGCACCAAGACCTGGACCACGCTCGGACAGTACGCTGACTGGATATTCTGCCTGGTTCGCACCAGCTCAGACGTCGCGCGCCGACAGGAAGGCATCAGCTTCATTCTCGTCGACATCAAGACGCCCGGCATCACGGTCAAGCCGATCATCACGATTGAAGGTGGCCATGAGGTCAACGAGGTGCATTTCGAAAACGTTCGTGTGCCGGTCGAGAACCTGGTCGGCGAGGAAGGCAAAGGCTGGACCTACGGCAAGGTACTGCTGGAACACGAACGTACCGGCACGGCCGGCGTCGCCGCCTCGGAATACCGCCTCGCCAGGCTCCGCGAACAGGCCGCAACGTCCGTTCGTGGCGCGACACCCCTCGCACAGGACCGCAACTTCATGCGCAAGATTGCCGCCGTCGAGGTGGAGCTGAAAGCGCTCGAATTCACCGAGCTGCGGACGTTGGCAACGCTGTCGGCCGGCAAAGCGCCGGGTGCGGAGTCGTCGATCCTCAAATTCAAAGGCACCGAGATTCAGCAAGCGATCGACACGCTGTTCATGGAAGCGGCCGGTTACTACGCGCTGCCGTACGTGCCGGGCCAGTTCCGCGCCGACTATCCGGAAGACGAGTTTGTCGGCGAAGGCGTGGAGACGAAGACCGCGCTGCGCTACTTCAACTATCGCAAGGCATCGATTTACGGGGGATCCAACGAGATCCAGCGCAATATCGTCGCCAAACACGTGCTCGGGCTGTAAGGAGACTGCCGTGGATTTTTCCCTGAATGACATGCAGGCCATGCTGCTCGACAGCGTGCAGAAGTTCATCGCCAACGATTACGATTTCGATACGCGCCAGAAAATCGCTGCCAGCGACGACGGTTACAGTAAAGAAACCTGGCATATGTTCGCGGAACTCGGCTGGACCGCGATTCCGTTTAGCGAAGAGGATGGCGGCATCGACGGTGGCGCTGTGGACATGATGGTCGTGATGGAACAGTTCGGCCGCGGCCTCGTTGTCGAGCCGTATCTCGCAAACGTGGTCCTCGCCGGCGGCATTCTTCGCCGCGTCGCCAGCACCGATCAAAAAGCAGAATTCCTGGCACCGTTGATTGGCGGTGAGCTGCAGGCGACGCTTGCCTGGGTCGAGCCGCAGGCGCGATACAACGCGGCGAACGTGCAGACAACGGCGACCGCCGACGGCGACCACTGGTTGCTCAGCGGCAGCAAGGGCGTAGTGCTCAACGGCGGCAGTGCCGACGTGATTATCGTCCCGGCACGGACCAGCGGCGGCAACGAGGACCGCGACGGCATTACGCTGTTCGCTGTGCGCGCATCCGATGCCAATGTGCAGGTGCAGAGTTACCCCACCGTGGATGGCCAGCAGGCCGCCGAGATCACGCTGGACAAGGTCAGTGTCGACGCGAATCGCGTCCTCGGCGACATCGGCCAGGGCTACGCCGCCCTGGACGCGACGCTGCGGGAGGCGACCCTCGCCGTTTGCGCCGAAGCGGTCGGTATCATGCGCATCATGACCGAGAAGACCGTTGAGTACTCCAAGAATCGGGTGCAGTTCGGCGTTCCGATCGGCTCCTTCCAGGCATTGCAACACCGCATGGTCGACATGTTCACGGCCTGTGAGCAAAGCTACTCGCTGCTGGTCTGGGCGGCGACCAGTGTGGATGCCAACAGTGAGGACGCGCGCCGCGCGGTCTCGGCGATCAAGTACCAGGTCGGCACAGTGGGTCGCAAAGTGGGCCAGGAAGCGGTGCAGTTGCACGGTGGTATGGGCGTGTCCTGGGAAATGGACATCGCCCACTACTTCAAGCGTTTAACGGTGATCGATCAAATTTTGGGCAACGCCGACACCCACCTGGACGAACTCGCCGCCTGAATGACCACGTCCGGGATCATCACGACGACAACGGACTTTGGTCACCGGGGGCCATTCACGGCCATCATGAAAGGCGTGATCCTGTCGCGGTATCCGGAGGCGCGCATCGTCGACCTGATCCACGACATACCGGCGCAGTGGCCGCCGGAGGCCGGCTTCTGGATCAGCAAGTCATACCGTTACTTTCCGGCGGGCACCGTGCATGTCGCGATCGTCGATCCGGGCGTGGGCACCGAGCGCAACATTCTGCTTGCAGAGTGTGACGAGCACCTGTTCATCGCGCCGGACAACGGACTGCTCGCCCGGCTGCTCGATGAAAGAGACGCGTCCTTGTTCCACCTGGACGACCGTGCACTGGAGAAACTCGGTCTCGGCACGCCGTCCAGCACGTTTCACGGCCGGGACATTTTTGCGCCGGTCGCCGCAGAGCTGGCCGCCGGCCGACTGCGGTGTGAGGATCTCGGCACGCCGACTCACGAATGGATCCCGGACTGGGTCGATCCCCCCGACTGCCAGGCCGATCGCGTCAGTGGCACAATCGTCACCGTCGACACGTTCGGAAACCTGATCAGCAATATCGAATCGTCGATGATCGACGGCATGCGCACGCCGCGAGTGCGCTTCGCCGGCCTCGAACTGCCTATGATCGAGACCTACGGACGCGCGACGCCGGGCGACTACCTGGCGCTGGTAAATTCGTTTGACGTGGTTGAGATCGCGCGCGCTGAAGGGCATGCGGCCGACGGCTTGGGCGTTGCCCGAGGCGCCCCGGTCACCATTATCGACGCCTAGCTGCAGATTGTCCGCTCAGGCGGACGCGACGTTCTGCATGGCTTGCTTTTCGAGTTTCGCCCAGCTGTCTCGCAACGTCACGATGCGGTTGAACACCGGCTTCTCCGCCGAGTGGTCGACGCTGTCGATGCAAAAGTAACCAAGTCGCTCGAACTGGACAGCCTCACCGTCACCGATGTCCGCAAGCGATGGTTCCAGCACCGCGTCAACTGTGTCGAGCGACTCCGGGTTTAGAACCTGCATGAAATCCTCGGCCGCGTTCGGCTGAGCTTCTCGGAACAGGCGATCGTAGAGTCGCACTTTGGCGGCAATCCCGTGGCTCGCCGACACCCAGTGAATCGTCCCTTTCACCTTTCGATCGCTGTTTGGCATGCCGCTGCGGGTCTCAGGGTCGTAGCTGCAGTGCAGTTCGACGACGTTACCGTCGTCATCCTTAATGACGTCGTCGCAGCAGATGATGTAGGCATTGCGCAGACGCACCTCGCCGCCCGGCTTCAGGCGGAAGAACTTGCGCGGCGCATCCTCCATGAAATCGTCCTGCTCGATCCAGAGTTCGCGACTAAACGGCACATCGCGCTCACCCATTGACGGATCGTTGGGATGATTCATGGACGTCATCGTCTCAACCTGGTCTTTCGGGTAGTTGGTGAGCACGACTTTCAGCGGGCGCAGCACTCCCATGCGTCGCGGTGCGATGTCGCCGTAGGCGTCACGCACACAGTTTTCCAGTACACCCATCTCGATCAGCTTGTCTTTTTTGGTCACGCCACCCAGACGCACGAACTCGCGCAGTGCGGACGCCGGATAACCACGACGTCGCATGCCGGCGATGGTCGGCATACGCGGATCGGTCCAGCCGCTGACGACACCCTCCTCGATCAGGCGCAGGAGTTTGCGTTTGCTGGTGACTGTGTAGGCAAGATTCAGGCGCGAAAACTCGATCTGCCGCGGCCGATGCTCGGGCTTGAGCTGATCGAGGAACCAGTTATACAGCGGACGATGGTCCTCGAACTCCAGTGTGCACAATGAATGTGTCACGCCTTCGAACGCGTCCGACAGCGTATGCGCGAAATCGTACATCGGGTAGATGGGCCAGGCGTCTCCGGTGTTCTGGTGCGCCACATGGCGGATCCTGTACAGCGCCGGATCCCGCAGATTCATGTTCGGTGAGGCCATATCGATCTTCGCGCGCAGCAGGTGCTCGCCGTCGCCGAATTCGCCCGCTCGCATGCGTCCGAAGAGCTCAAGGTTCTCCGCCACGCTGCGCTCGCGGTAGGGGCTGTTCTTGCCCGCCTCCGTCAGGGTGCCACGATACTCGCGAATCTCCTCGGCACTGAGGCTGTCGACGTAGGCGAGTCCCAGCTCGATCAGCTGCACGGCGGCCTGGTACATGCGCTCGAAGTAGTCAGACGCGTGTGTCAGGCGGTCGCCCCAGTCAAAGCCCAGCCACTGCACGTCCCGCTGGATAGCATCGACGTACTCGATGTCCTCTTTTCCCGGGTTGGTGTCGTCGAAACGCAGGAATGTCCGGCCGGCTGTCTCGCCAGTGACACCGAAATTCAGGCAGATCGACATGACGTGGCCGATGTGCAGATAGCCGTTCGGCTCCGGCGGGAAACGGGTGACGATTTGCTCGTGTTTGCCCGATTCCAGGTCGTCGTGAATGATCTGTCGAATAAAGTCGCGGTGGGTCTCTTCGTTCATACCGAATAGTCTGGCTGTGGACGGCGTAGTGTACGTCAGTTGGGGGCATTCACCCGCTGGCGGAGCCGGATTGTACACGGCTATGGACAGGACGCATCGGCGTGTACAATCCCGGCCTTTCAATACTGCAGTGGGACCATGCCCAGTATTACGCTGCCGGACGGCTCTGTCCGGGATTTCGACGCCGCCGTGAGCGGCCGCGACATTGCTGCCGATATCAGCAGAGGCCTGGAAAAGGCCGCCGTCTGCGTTCGCGTTGACGGTGAGCTCCGTGATCTCGATCGGTCGATCGACCATGACGCGACGGTCGAAATCATCACGCGAGATACTGCTGATGGACTCGAGCTGTTGCGTCACGACGCCGCGCACGTGCTTGCCGAGGCCGTGAAGGAAATCTGGCCGGAGACGCAAGTCACGATCGGTCCGGCTATCGAAAACGGCTTCTACTACGATTTCGCTCGCAAGGAGCCGTTCACCGAAGCCGATCTCGAAACCATCGAGAAACGGATGCAGGCGATCGTGGATCGCGACGAGGTCATCACGCGCGAAGTGTGGAGCCGTAACGACGCCGTCGAATTTTTCCGCAGCCAGGGCGAGGAATACAAAGCCGAGATCATCGAGGATATCCCGGAGGACGAAACCCTGACGCTGTACCGCCAGGGCGACTTCATCGACCTGTGCCGCGGCCCGCACCTGCCGTCGACCGGGCGCCTTGGCAAAGCCTTCAAACTGACCCACGTGTCGGGCGCCTACTGGCGTGGCGATTCCAAAAACGAGATGTTGCAGCGCGTCTACGGCACCGCGTGGTCGAATGACAAACAGTTGCGCCAGTACCTGCGCATGCTGGAGGAAGCGGAAAAACGGGACCATCGCCGCCTCGGCAAGCTGATGGACCTGTTCCATTTTCAGGAAGAGGCGCCTGGCGCCGTTTTCTGGCATCCGAAGGGTTGGGCGCTGTTCCAGCAGCTGATCGGGTTTATGCGAGAACAGCAGACCAACGCAGGTTACCGCGAGATCAACACGCCGGAAGTTGTCGACCGGTCACTGTGGGAAGCATCCGGTCACTGGGACTCGTTCGGCGAAAACATGTTTACGACCGAAACGGAAGACGGACGCACCTACGCGATCAAACCGATGAACTGCCCCGGTCACGTACAGGTTTTCAAGCAAGGCATCACGAGCTACCGCGACCTGCCGTACCGACTTGCCGAGTTTGGCAAGGTGCATCGATACGAACCGTCCGGCGCGCTGCACGGCATGATGCGTGTCCGCGCATTCACGCAGGACGACGCGCACATTTTCTGCACACCCGAGCAGATCACTGCGGAATCGATCGCCGTCTGCGACCTGATCCTGGGCATCTACAAGGATTTCGGCTTCGACGACGTGCGCATCAAGTTCGCTGACAGGCCGGAAGTCCGCGTCGGCGACGACGACATCTGGGACCAGTCCGAACAGGCACTGATTGCCGCACTGGAGACATCGAAACTCGACTACACGCACAACCCCGGCGAGGGTGCCTTCTACGGACCCAAGCTGGAGTTCGTGTTGCGCGATGCCATCGGCCGTGACTGGCAATGTGGCACGCTGCAGGTTGACCTGAACATGCCGGGTCGCCTCGGTGCTCACTACATCGGTGAGGACGGCAATAAACACCTCCCAGTGATGCTGCACCGGGCCATTTTTGGCTCGCTGGAGCGCTTTATCGGCATCCTGATCGAGCATCATGCCGGCAACCTGCCGCTGTGGCTGGCCCCGGACCAGGTCAAGGTTCTGACGATCACCTCGGAAGCGGACGATTACGCGCACGAGATCGTCAGCGCACTGCGCGCGCGAGGCATTCGGGCCGACGCCGACCTGCGCAACGAGAAAATTTCCTACAAGGTCCGTGAGCACAGTGTCAGCAAGGTGCCGGTCCTGCTGGCCGTCGGCCAGCGTGAAGTCGACGAACGCAGCGTGGCCATGCGCCGACTGGGCTCGAAGCGCCAAATGGGCATGTCCCTCGATGACGCCATCGCCTCGCTGAGCAGCGAAATCGACGCACGGACACTGTGGTCCGGTGGTGACGGCTGAGCTCGACGAACGCAGGGCACAAGCTGAAAATTCCGCTGCCGGTTCCCGTGCAAACGTGATCTAACCGTCACTTTTCCTGTGCGGCGCGTCACAGATTCAGACATAAAACAGCCCGATTAAGTCGTGTCGCGCGGGCGCACTCCTATACTTCCCGGAACCCGCGATAGATCCCGGATTCGACATAAACCGTACAGGAGACCAAGGTGCCGGCGGAGCAATTTAAAACCCAGGTTTTGCTGCTGCACAGCGATCAGTCAGCGCTCGACAAGATGAGCGCAGGCTTTGACGACCAGTACACCGTCCACTGCGCAACCAGCGGATTTGACGCTCTGAACACGCTGGGCGAGACGCCGATTCACGTCATCGTATCGGCCAACTCACTGCCGGGCATGAGCGGCGCAGAAGCGCTGCGCGAAGCGAAAAAGCGCTCTCCGGAAACGGTGGGTATTCTCCTGACCGGCGATGAGGACCCCGAAGTAGAGGCCCTGGTCGGCGACTCCGAAATTTTCCAGGTGATCCGCGGCGGCGTGGATCCCAAGCACCTGACCCAGCTTGTCGAAGCGGCCACGCAGCAAATGCGCCTGATGTCGCTGAGCGAATCGGCCAACGACAACGCTGCGGCCCCGGATGATGGAACGGCCGAGCACATCGTTATGGAAACGGCTGACAACGGCTCCACGATCGTCAGTGACGGCACCGGCACTCACGCCGTGCTCGACCCGGAAAAAATCGGCGCAGAGACACCGGTCGGCGCGCAGGCCGTTGCACTCCTGGTCATGACCAAGGACGAAGAATTCCTGTCAGCCATCAAAGAGTGCTGCCGCGGCATGCACACCGTGTTGTACGCAAACAGCATCAAACAGGCGAGCGAAATGCTCGCTGCCCATCCGATCGGCGTCAGCATTGTCGATGCGGCGTTGGTGGGGCCGAACGTCGAGAAACTGACTCAGCACCTGCAGGCGCAGAAGCCCAGGCTGGTATCCATCGTTGCCGGTCGCCGCGAAGAAGGCGAGATGCTGATGGATCTGATCAACCGGGGCAAGGTGTACCGCTTCCTGCTGAAGCCGGCATCGCCAGGTCGAGTCCGACTCGCCGTCGATGCGTCGGTCAAGCACCACCTTGACGGCCCGGACAGCGCCTTTACCAAGGTCACGGCCAAATCGGCCCCGGCTGCCGCTGCCCCGGCAGCGAAACCGAAACCGGCACCGGCACCGGAAACGCCGAAAGCCAAAGCCGCAAAAGCCGCGGCACCTGCGCCCGAAAACACGGACGTGCCGCCGGCGGATATCATCAGTGCCAACCTGACCGAAGCGTTTGATGACGACGACAGTCGCTTCGCGCAGACCGTGTCCGGCATCGTCACCGGTCTGGGGAACAGCCAGAAACACGAAACCACCGCGCCACCGTCGATGAGTGTCGACGGCGACGCTGACGATGACGGTCCGAACAAGACACTGCTGATCGGTGGTGCCGCAGCGGCCGTTCTGGTCGCCGCCGTCATCGGCTTTTTTGCGCTCTCGGGCGACGACGAGCCGGCGACCACCGTCGCCACGCCCGCGACCGTCGCCGACGTGGCGCCCGAACCGGTTCGCGAGCAGCCCGGTCGCGAGCAGTCCGTTCGCGAAGAGCCTGTCCGCGAAGAACCCGTCGTGCAGGCGCCGGTCCAGGAAGCGCCCGCTGACACCGTGGAACAAACATCCCTGCCAGCCACCGATGCCGTCGTTGACGAGCCGGTTGCTGAAACTCAGGTAACAGAACCTCCGGCGGTCGACCAGGGACAGGTTGACGAGCTGATCGCCGGTATCGAATCCGCCCTGATAGAAGGCCGCATCGACGATGCAAGTACGGGCGTGCGTGAAGTCACGCAGTTACAGCCGGACAACGACCGCCTGCCATTCCTCGAAGCGCAGGTGAACCAGGCACTGGCCCGAAAGTCGCTGGACGACGCACGCGACGCCCTGCGCGGCGGCCAGTACCAGGACGCGACGAATGCGTTGGCAGCGGCTGCCGGCTACGGCGCCGACCGGTCGTCCATCCGCGCCATCGAAAGAGAAATTTCCGACGCAAGAAGTGCGCGGGAGACCGACGATTTGCTGCAGCGCGCCAACGCCAGGCTGGAGCAAGGTCGACTGCTGAACCCGGCGAATGACAACGCCCGCTTCATGTTCGAAAGGGTGCTCGCATCGGACCCGAACAACATCGCCGCCCGCCAGGGTCTGTCGGCGGTGGCGTCAAAGCTGGTACTGAATGCACGAGAAGCGATCGACGCTGGTCAGCTCAACCAGGCGGATTCCTTGCTGAAATCAGCAGCGCAAATCGACGCCTCATCGAACGAACTCGAGGCTTCGTGGCAGGCTCTCGCTGACGCCCGCAATGCGGTCAGCCAGGCCGCAGCCGACCAGGAGCGACTGGAGCGTGAAGCCGCCGCGGCCGCCGAGAAAGAGGCCCGCGATGCGGAACTTGCGGCGATCGAGGCCGCCAAACCGGTACCGGTTTCCTCGCTGACTCGGACGAAGTACGTGGCGCCGAAGTACCCGCGTTCGGCGGAACGACGTGGCCTGAACGGTTGGGTGGACATCGTGTTCACGGTTACCACCGATGGCAAGGTGCGCGACATCGATGTCAAGAACTCCGAACCAGGCACGATGTTCGTCAACGCCGCCATCGCAGCGGTCGAACGCTGGGAGTTTGAACCCGTCGTCGAAAACGGCGTCGTTGTTGAGAAAAGCGCGGGCGTGCGTCTCGGCTTCGCCATCGAGTAAACCGCAAGGCCCCAAAAAAAACCTTTCCACAGTGGAGCATACGCGGCGAGCGCGCTATGCTCCGGTCCGTGGAAGAACCGCGTCCGTCAGTCGAAACACCCGCAAAGCCGCCGCGTAAGCAGCAGCAGCGGAGTGTCGTCACGCAGCAAAAACTGCTGAATGCCGCCGTCAAGGCGTTCTCCGAGGGCGGATTCAAAGGCACATCCACGCGCGACATCGCGGAGCGCGCGGGCGTGCATCACCCGCTCATCACCTACCACTTCAAGAACAAGGGCCAGCTGTGGCGTTCCGCTGTCAGCATGATCTTTCGCGATTTCAACATCGCGCTGGTCAAGGCGATTGCCGAACAGGCCGACAATTCGCCACGCAATCGCGCGGCAACCTTCATTCGCACCTATGTGCGCTTCGCGCATGCGCAACCTGCCCTGCACAAGATCATCTTGCAGGAGGCCAGCAGCGAGAGCGAACGCCTGGAATGGCTCATCCGCAATCACCTGAAGCCGCTTTACGACCAGGTGGAAGGCGAACTCGCCGGCCTGCAGCAGGCGGGACTTGCGCCCGGTCAAAATCCGGCGCTGTTGTTCCAGATGATTCGCGGCTGTGCCGGCGGCCTGCTTGCGCTTTCACTGGAAATCAAGGCAACCAGCGGTATCGACTTTGACGATCCCGGCGCGCTCGAAGAGCTGGCGGACATGATCATCGACGTCTTCCTGCCGATGCCGCAAAGCCACTAACGCTCGATTAGGACGCCTTGAGGGCGGCCACCAGGCCGAGCATCTCCATCGCAATGTGCGACGCCGCGAGTGCCGTGATTTCGCCCACGTCATAGGCTGGCGCGACCTCGACCACATCCATGCCAACGACGTTGATGCCGGCCATGCCGCGAAGTATCGCCATCGCCTGATGTGAACTCAGCCCGCCGCAGACCGGCGTGCCCGTGCCCGGCGCAAACGCCGGATCCAGGCAATCGATGTCGAACGTGATGTAGACCGGTCGCTCGCCGAGTATCGCTTTTGCACGCGCGACGACCGACGCGACGCCCTGCTCATGAACGTCGCCGGCATCGAGGATATTGAAGCCCATCGTGTCGGGGTTGGTCGTCCGCAGACCGATCTGCACCGAGGTGGCCGGGTCGACAATGCCCTGCTTCGCCGCCCAGTAAAACATCGTGCCGTGGTTCAGTGTCTCGCCATCCTCCGCCCAGGTGTCGGAATGCGCATCGAAATGCAGCAGCGACAACGGCGCACCGTAGTGGCGTGCATGCGCTCTCAACAGCGGGTGCGACACAAAGTGATCACCGCCGATACTCAGCAGTTTCGGGCCCTGCTCGATGATCGCGAACGCGTCATCCTCGATCGCCTGCGGGACGATGTCCGGTCGGTGAACATCGAATCCCATGTCGCCGCTGTCGACAACGGCGAGCACGTCGAACGGGTCCCGCTGCATGCCGTAAGGCTTCTCCCAGGCCATGGTTGTGGATGCCGCGCGGACCGCTCTCGGTCCGAAGCGTGCGCCCGGCCGATTGGTGGTCGCCGTGTCCAGCGGTACGCCGCGCACCACAACATCAACCCCGGCATAGTCACGCGTGTATTTGCGCCGCATGAAGGACGTGATTCCGGCGTAGGTCGGCTCCGGAAGCGTCCCGTACAGGGTGTCTCGCGTTATCGCGTGATCATTAGGCTCCGTCATGCGCAGGCTCCCCACCGGGCTGGCCCGCGGGCCTGCCCAGTTTCTTCAAAAGGACGAACAGCGTGATGCCGCCCAGGATCATGCAGATGAACGGTGACAAACCGAACGCCGATGGCAGCGTACCCAGCAGAATGGACACGACACCGACGCTGAGCGCATACGGCAACTGGGTACGGACGTGCTCGACGTGGTCGCAGCCGCTGGCTATAGAGGACAGCACGGTCGTGTCGGAAATCGGCGAGCAGTGATCCCCCCAGACGGCGCCGGTCAGCACGCAGGCAATCGACGAATACAGGATGTGCAGGTCGGCCGTTTGGCCGTTGGCGACCAGCAGGGCCCAGCAAAGCGGGACAACCAGCGGCACCAGGATCGCCATGGTGCCCCAGCTCGCACCGGTACCGAATGCCGTTACCGCCGCCAGCAGGAAGACGAGCACCGGCAGCAGCTCGGGTTTGATCGCGTCGCTCAGGTGCTGCACCACGTAGTCTGCGGCGCCCAGTTCGGAGGTCACCTCCGACAGCGCCCACGCCAGGATCAGCACAATGACGCCAGGCAACACGGATCGAAGCCCGCCGAACCAGGCCGACACGGTATCGTCGAGCGTCAGCGTGCGTCCGATAAGGGTGGTCAGGAACGCGACCAGGGTGCCGACGAGCGACGACCAGATCATGGCTTTGTAGGCGTCCGCGGAGCCGACAATGTCGACCAGCGACTCTCCCTCGCCCGTCAGGTACAGACCCGCGCCGAGCGTCACGAGTACCGCAACGATCGGCAGGATGGCGAAGGAAATCGGGCTGTTCGCGCCCTCGGCCGCCTGCATCTCGTCGTCACCGGCGCCGCTGGACTGCGCACCGATATCGCCGCCCAGGGCCCGATTCTCGGCGGTGAGCATCGGGCCGAAATCCCGACCGGTGCCACCGACCATGAACACAAAAACGATGGCGAGGATCGGGTAAAAACTGTAAGCGAGCGAATTGACGAACAACAAATAGGCCGACGTCGGTGGCAGGCCCTGCAGGTCCTTGATCGCGTCGTCGATCAGGCTGACCTCGTAGCCGATCCACGTGCTGACCAGGGCGAGACAGGCAATCGGCGCCGCCGTCGCGTCGACGAGATACGCAAGCTTCTCACGCGAGACTTTCAGACGATCGGTCATCGCGCGCGCCGTGTTGCCGACCACGAGTGTGTTCGCGTAGTCATCGAAGAAAATGATCAGACCCATGCCGCCGACGGACAACTGCGCGCTATTGCGTGTTCGCGCCACGGAAATGACACGATCAACCAGCGATTTCATCGCCCCGTTGCGCGTCGTGATGCCAACCATGCCGGCGATCAGGCAGGTAAACACGATGATGGTGGCACGGTCCGAGTCCGCCAGAACGTTAACCACGTAGGTCTGCGCGGTGGCAAACAGCCCTTCGAGAATCCCCATCGGGGAAAGACCGTTTACCAGCGACGCCCCTAACCACAAGCCGATAAACAGGGCCGGAATGACGCTGCGCAGCAGCAGGGCGATTACGATCGTGATGAAGGCCGGCAACAGCGACCAGATACCGTGCGAAGCGCCACCTTCGTCGGCAACGCACAGTGTCGAGACAAGCAACAGGACGGCAGCTACGCCAATACGATTCAACAAACCGACTCCCCCGGGTGCGGCAGCGATCAGCTTAGCACGCTAGTCCGCAGCGCTCGCGCGCGCCAGGTCCGCGTTGACATGACGACTTGCCAGCCAGTAGTGAAGCGCGGCCCACGGCATCATGACCACCGCGCAGGCCAGCAGGCTATAGCGCAGCGACTCATCGCCGTAGTCAGCGGACAGCCAGTCACTCAGACGGCCGACCACGGGTGGCCCGAGCGCCAGGCCCACGATGTTGATTATGAACAGGCACAAGGCCGACGCCATGGCACGCATGCGCAGCGACACCACCGATTGCGCCTGGGCCAGCGTCGGCGGCAGGTACATGTTGGAGAAAAACGCCGGCAGCACAAACAACACGAAACACCAGAACGGACTGGTCGCCAGGAACACGCTCGCAAACAGGACGCAGGAGAGCAGAATGATCGCAGCAATAAACACCGGGCCACGCTGCGCGCCCGCGGCGGACACGCGATCCGTGAAGTAGCCGCCGGCGAAGTAACCGGCACCGCCGGAGAAGCCGAAAATGATGCCCAGCCAGAAGCCGGCCTCAACCATCGACATGCCGAAACTGCGGTCCATGAAACTCGGGAAAAACACGGCGACCGCGTAACCGACAAAGGACATCAAGCCGGCACCGAACGACATGTGCAAAAAGGAACGGCTGGCGAGAACAAATCGCAGCACCTCGCCGAAGGCCTGGGTCTCGCCACTGTCGGCACGCGCTTCGGACGCGCCGCGGACCGGCTCGGTCAGCGTAAAGCGAACCAGCAGCGCCAGCAGCAGGCCAGGTGCACCGACGATGAAAAACGCCTCGCGCCAGCCGATGTTTTCGACGACCCAGCCGCCAGCCACGTACGCCAGCATGATGCCGGCGGAAATACCCATGGTGTAGATGCCCATCGCCGTTGCGCGTTGCGACGGCGGGTACAGGTCCGAAATCATCGAATGCGCCGGCGGGCTGCCGCCCGCCTCGCCGATGCCGACACCGATACGCGCCAGCGCAAGCTGCACGATGTTGCCGGCGGTGCCGCACAACACGGTCATGCCGCTCCAGATGGCGAGCGCCAGCGCCAGCATATTACGTCGGTTGAAGCGGTCCGACAGTCGGGCAATCGGAATGCCCAGCGTCACATAAAACACCGCGAACGCGGTCCCGGCCAGAAGCCCGAGGACGGTGTCACTGGCCTGGAACTCCGCGCGAATCGCCGGCAGGAGAATCGCCATGATCTGGCGATCCAGGAAATTGAACATGTACACAACAGCGAGGATCGCCAGTGTGTAGCGCCTAGCCGACGCGGATGCCGTCATGGTCGCGTCAGGGTGCGATGCTGGCGGCGTTCGGGCGACGCGGATCCGAGGTTCCCCGGAACACGCCGTTTTCAACACCGACGGTCTGAACGCTGCCCATCGACCAGCTCGTCGAGCCGACTTCATGACCGCGTTCTTCGAGAATGCGTATCGTATCCGGGCTGAAACCGCTCTCGAGCTGCAGGACGTCCGGATACCACTGGTGGTGCATCCGTGGCGCCGCCGCGGCCGAGGCGAGATTCATATCGTGGTCGATGACGTTGACGACCGTCTGCAGCACCGTCGTGATGATCCGACTGCCACCCGGACTCCCGGTGGCAAACCACGGCTTGCCCTCGTTGAACACCATGGTCGGCGTCATCGAACTCAGTGGCCGCTTGCCCGCCTCGATCGCGTTGGCCTCGCCGCCCAGCAGGCCGAAGGCGTTCGGAACGCCGGGCTTGGCGGAGAAATCGTCCATCTCGTTGTTCAACAGGAAACCGGCCCCGGTAACGGCAATGCCGGATCCATAAGAAAAGTTGAGTGTGTAGGTGTTCGACACCATGTTGCCGTCGGCGTCGATAACCGAGTACTGCGTTGTTTCGTCACTTTCCTTCGCAGGTGGTATGCCGGGCGCAATGTCTTCACTGGGTGTCGCCCGCCGCATGTTGATCCTTTCGGCCAGCCCGGACGCGTAGGGTTTGCTGGTCAGCCAGTCGACCGGCACATCGTAGAAATCCGGGTCCCCGAGGTGTTTGCTGCGATCCGCGTAGGCGAGTCGCGCTGACTCGGTCAACAGATGGGTCGCATCGGCGCTGCCGGCGCCCATTCCGGTGACATCGAAATTTTCCATGATGTTCAGCATCTGCACCATGTGGACACCACCGGAACTCGGCGGCGGCATCGTGACGATTTCATAACCCCGGTAGGTGCCGCGGATCGGCTCGCGCCAGACCGGCTTGTACGCCGCCATCGCGGCTTCATCGACGAGGCCGCCGTGGCGCCGCATTTCCTCGGCGACCAGCGCCGCCGTCTCGCCCTTGTAGAAACCGTCGGCGCCCTGCTCGGCAATACGCTCAAGCGTTTCGGCGAGATCGTCCTGGCGCAGGATTTCACCGGGTGCG
Organism: Pseudomonadota bacterium; assembly: GCA_038747355.1. GTDB lineage: Bacteria > Pseudomonadota > Gammaproteobacteria > Steroidobacterales > Woeseiaceae > UBA1847. The sequence goes on from JBCDJX010000003.1 coordinate 48,551, forward strand.
TAGGGGCTGCCGTCGGCTTTGTAGAAGTAGCCACACGCGGCCGCGAACCGGCACATGCGCTCCTGTCGAGCCGCCAGCAGACCGGCAAGGTCATACGTCACTTCAAATCCGTCGCGTGCGAGCTTGATGGACGGTTCGACCAGGCGTTCCCACGGCAGCGTGCCGTAGCGCTGATGAGCCGCCCAGAATCCGGCAACCGTACCGGGCACACCGGATGCCAGGTGGCTGAAACGCGCGCGATCGTTGTCGACGTCGCCGGCCTCGTCGAGGAACATGTCACGATCCGCGGCGGGCGGTGCCATTTCGCGGTAGTCGATGGCAGTATCCGCGCCGGTTTCGGCGTCGTGAATCAACATGAAGCCACCGCCACCAATGTTGCCGGCCCGCGGCAGCGTTACCGCAAGCGCAAATCCGGTCGCGATTGCCGCGTCGACGGCATTGCCGCCTTCGGCGAGGACATCAGCGCCAACCTGGCTGGCCAGGGCGTTCTGCGACGCCACCATGCCGGCATCACCAAAGGTCGGGTGCCGAAGGTCCTGGTAGCGAATGATGGGGGCGCCCTGCGCGAACACCGGCGAGGACAGGAACAGGAAGAGGAGTGACAAGAGGCGCATACGCGATACCCGGGCTGGCTTTCAGCCCCCGATAGAAACACAGCCGCAGACGACACTCAAACACAGCCGCATCGGACCCAGAGCCCGGTCGCCCTGACCAGAATGACGAATGGCATTCGAAGGTCGTCGCTGCAGGCCGGCGCGATGCGATGGAATCCCCGCAAGGCATGCTAAAATCGCGCGCCTCACAACGACGCCGGAACTCCCGATGGCAGCATGGTTAATGAAGTCCGAGCCGGACGCTTACAGTATTGACGACCTCGAGCGCGACGGCCGTGAGCCGTGGGACGGTATCCGCAACTACCAGGCCCGGAACATGATGCGTGACGATATGAGGGTGGGTGACGACGTCTTTTTCTATCACTCGAATTGCAAGCAACCGGGCATCGTCGGACTCGCGAAAATCGCCAGCGACGTGTACCCCGATCCGACCCAGTTTGATCCCGACTCAAAGTACTTCGACGCGAAAAGCGATCCTGAAAACCCGCGCTGGCTGCTGCGTGACGTCGAATTCGTCCGCAGGCTTGATCGGACGATCACGCTGGCGGAATTGAAAGCTCAGACGGGCCTCGACGGCTTCGTTCTGCTGCGCAAGGGTAATCGTCTGTCGATCATGCCGGTGGACAAGAAACACTGGAACCGCATCCTGAAAATGGAATGAAGACAGCGCTTCGCATTCTGCTGGTACTCGTGGTTGCCATTGCGGTAACGCTGTATTGGTTAACGCCGGAAAAACTGAGCCCGGCATCCGGCACGCCAACCTTGCCGTCCGACCTCGACGGCTGGCTTTCAGACCGCGAGGCTTCGGCCCCGTATCCGCTGATACCCGGCACCGAAAAACGCATTCGCTGGCACCGTGGTGTCGGTGAGAAGACCCGCTATGCCATCGTCTACCTGCACGGCTTCTCGGCCAGTCGACAGGAGATTCATCCAACCATGGCTATCGTCGCTGAAGCGCTGGGCGCCAATCTGTTCGAGACACGGCTGAGCGGGCACGGTCGCTCCGAAGGTGCGCTCGAAGGCGTGGTTGCGGAGCAATGGCTGGAGGATGCGGCTGAAGCACTGGCCGTCGGCGCCCGCCTCGGCGAGCAGACCATCCTGGTCGGAACGTCAACCGGCGCCACGCTTGCGGTAGCGATGGCAGATCACGAACTCATGCGCGGCGTTTCGGACATCGTGCTCATCTCACCGAATTTTGCACTCGCCGACGATCGTGCCGCCCTGTTGACCAAACCGGCAGGACCGCAGCTCGCCGACTTGCTCATCGGCGACACCAGGACCTTCGACGCGCACAACGAGGCGCACGGGCTTTATTGGTCGACCCGGTATCCGACGCGCGCCGTGGTCGAAGCGATGCGCCTGGTCGACTACGTCGACAACAGCCTGCCGCTGACGCTGCCGTCGAGACTGCTCGTCGTGTATTCGCCGGACGACAAGGTGATTTCGGCGCAGGCCGTTGTCCGTGCGCTCGACCAGATCACCACACCGGCGCTGGAGGTAATCCGGGTCACGGAAACGGACGACCTCATGCGTCACGTCATCGCGGGCGATATCCTGTCGCCATCGACGACGGAGTCTGTCGCCGCAGCGGTTGTCGACTTCATCGGGCCGGCGGAGACAGATCCGGCGACCGAAGCGGCCGACTGAGGACGTCTGCGATGCACAGCGATCTGCCGCTGGGACGAGACGTTGATTATCCGGACACGTATTCGCCCGGGTTGCTCGTTGCTGTCAGCCGGCAAGCGGCAAGACAGCACATCGCGTCCGCGACCGAGCTGCCTTTTTCGGGTGAAGATATCTGGAATGCCTGGGAGCTGACCTGGCTCGACGCGCAGGGAAAACCTGCGATCGCCGCAGTGGAACTGCGCGTCCCGGCCGAATCGACCCATATCTGCGAATCGAAATCGCTGAAGCTTTACCTGAACTCCTTCGCGATGTCGCGATTCCCGTCCCCCGACACGGTCCGCGAGACGATTGCCGACGATCTCTCCGCTGTCGTGGATGGCACGGTTCGGGTCCGGTTCATGGATGCCGGGCAGGCGGATGGCATTGTGATCGCTGAATCGCCGGGCACCTGCATCGACACCCTGGACATTGACGTCGACTACGACAGCGCACCGACCGTGGAGACAGACGCATCGGCTGTCGTTTCCGAGACCCTGTACTCCGATCTGTTTCGCTCGCTGTGTCCGGTGACGGCACAGCCGGATTTTGCGTCGGTGTCCGTTAGCTATCGGGGTCCGCAGATCCAGCGGGACAGTCTGCTGCGCTACCTCCTGTCGTTTCGGCGCCACCAGGATTTTCATGAAGCCTGCGTAGAACAGATCTTCATGCACCTCGCGTCGCAGAGCGACAATGAGCGACTGCTGGTCAGTGCACGCTTTTTGCGCCGCGGCGGCATCGACATCAATCCCTGGCGAGCAAATTACGACGTGTCAGTGTCAAACGACCGAGGCTGGCGCCAGTAACTCAACTGATGTCGTCGTCGTCCAGCCGGTGACCCCAGTCCTGCTTGGCGCGCAGATAATGCCGGTTGCTGTCGGTGACGCCTGCAACATGCTTGACGGGCGTCGCACCGGTCACACCGTGCTTGGCGAGATCCGCCAGTTTTTTCGGATTGTTGGTCATCAACCGGAACGGGCCGTCGCCGTAGAAGTAACGAATCAACGCGGCGGCATCGCTGAAGTCACGCGAATCATCCGGCAATCCGAGCGAGCGGTTGGCCTGGTAGGTGTCTTCGCCGGCGTCCTGCAAAAGATACGTTGCGGCTTTCGCCCAGAGGCCAATACCGCGCCCCTCATGACCGGACATATAGACCAGCAGTCCGCCTTCAGGGTCCGCGTCGATAGCCTCGATGGCAGCGGCGAGCTGGGGTCCGCACTCGCAGCGCTCGGAGCCGAACACATCGCCCGTCAGGCAGCTTGAGTGAACGCGAATCATCGGGTTCTGCCAGTCTTTCCGCTCGCCAACGACCATCACGCTGTTGACCGCCATGGATGATGCGAGACTGGCAAAGGACTCCTGCGCGTTCTCCGCGCGCAGCTTGTCGGCGAATTCCTGGATACCCCGCAACTCGGTGTTTCGAACGCAGGCGTACCAGTCGACAGCATAACGCCGACCGTCCAGTGTCAGCGGCAACGGAATCGGCCCGAGGATGCTGATCGAACCACCGTCGACGGCCGACGCATCGGGGTCGATCTCGCGACCCTGTCGATCGATACGCTTCAGCTTGCCGTCTGCGAGCAGTCGCTTGCGGACACCGGGATCTAGGTAAGTAAACATAGGCTGGCGATTATGCCCGAACCCGAAGTGACTCGCTGAACACCGGCGAGGATTCATGAGGACGCATGCCTATTCGCTCGCAAAGGGTTGAGAAATTTGATGAAATCATAATCCAGTCGGCGTGGGGGCCGGCCGTAGGATCAGACGTCTGAGGGGGATGGAACGACGATGGGCGCAGACCAAGCTGCAACAATCTTTGTGGTCGACGACGACCCGTCAATCCGTTTTGCCATGCAGGCGCTGCTCGAGTCCGTTGACCTCGAGCATGAAATATTCTCTTCCGGTGACGAGTTTCTGGATCGCGTCGCGAAGGACCGTGCGGGCTGCCTGGTGCTGGACATCCGCATGCCGGGGCTCGGTGGCCTCGAACTCCAGGACGAGCTGAAATCGCGCGGCTACACACTGCCGATTATTTTCGTAACCGGTCACGGCGATGTGCCGATGGCGGTCGACGCAATGCAGAAAGGCGCTGTCGATTTTGTGCAGAAGCCGTTTCGCGACCAGGATCTGCTCGACCGGGTGCATAAAGCCCTCGATACCGATCGGGCGAGACGCGTCGAACAAGAGCAGCATGACGCGATCGCTGAACGCGTGGAGCTACTCACTAATCGCGAACGTGAAGTCTTCGACCTGGTCGTGACCGGTAAACCCAACAAGGTCATCGCGTACGACTTGGGGGTCAGCCAGCGAACCGTCGAGATTCACCGCGCCAGGGTCATGGAAAAAATGCAGGCGAAGTCACTGGCCGACCTCGTCCGAATGCACCTGCAGCAATAGAAGCGGGTCTGTTCAGGCCTGGTGACGCAAACGCTGCTCCTCAAACCGGGCACAGTCGATACAGACACTGGCAAAGGGCTGTGCCTGTAAGCGCTCGTCCCCGATCGGGCCACCGCACTCCGCACAGTTTTCGAATTCGCCGGCGTCCATCCGCATGAGCGCAGTCGAGATCAGCGCGATCTCACGTCGCGTCTCGTTGCCAAGCGCATCGACAACCTCGGCATCTTCCATTTCCTTGGCGCGCTCCTTGGAGTCCGCGTCGTAACCACGCCGCACATTGGCCTTGATTCTGGCCAGCCGTTCACTGAGCGCAGCTTTGCGCGATTCGAGCTCCGTGCGCAGTGATTCAAGGGCCTTGGTCTGCATGAGTCGATACCAGGTAGACAGAATGACGGTCTTCCAGCTTACGTTCCCGTCCCCGGGGCCTGATATTCGTAGATTTGCCTACTCGCGCGACCGTGACTGCAAGCCCGCAAATCGTGCTTTCCTAATAATAGGTAGATTCCGTTATCGAATACGGCACAGGGCTTATGGAATTCTATCGACCTCAGAACTACGTTTGTTTCACGGCACCTCTGATACCCGAGAACGTAAACATGCAGAACATCTCCAAGATTGTCACCGTCATCGACCCCACGGTCGACTCGCAACCCGCTCTGACCCGGTCAGCCTGGCTGGCGCAGAAGACCGGCGCTGACCTCGAGTTGCTGATTTGCTACTACAACGAATACCTGAGCGGCGATCGCCTGTTCGACTCGCCGTCGCTGGAGAAAGCGCGTGCCGAGGTCATCGAGGCTCATGCCCGGCACCTCGAGGAACTGGCGGCGCCGTTTCGCGAGGGCGGCATTGTGGTCACCGCGAGCGCCATCTGGGATCACCCGCTGCACGAGGGGATCGTTCGCCACGCTGTTGAATCCGGCGCGGACATCGTCGTCAAGGACACGCATCATCACTCGGCGATCTCGCGTGCACTGCTGACGAACACAGACTGGAACCTGATTCGAACCTGCCCGGTACCGCTTTGGCTCGTGAAACCGCACGATATGGCCGAGCACCCCGTATTCGTTGCCGCTATTGATCCGATGAACCAGCACGACAAACCGGCGGCGCTGGACGACGAAATTCTGCAGACCAGCAAACTGATCGCGGGCGCGGTCGACGGAGTCCTGCACGCCTTTCATTGCTACGACCCAAGGATCGCGGTCGCCACCGCCACCGCAAATGCCTACATTCCCGTATCGCTGCCCTTCGACGAAATCGAGCAGCAAATGCACGACGAACACGAACAGCGATTCTGCGAGATCACCGGGTTTCACGGTCTGGATTCGGACCGGACCCACCTGCTGGCCGGCCTGACACACGAAGAGCTGCCGGATCAGGCCAGCAAACTGGGCGCGGATGTGGTCGTCATGGGCGCCGTGTCGCGCAACCGCTGGAAGCGCTTGTTCATTGGCGCTACCGCGGAACGCACACTGGAGTTTGTGCCCTGTGACATGCTGATCATCAAGCCGGACTGGTTTCACACGCCGGTCGATTGCAAGGCGCACGAAGCCGCCTGAGGATAGAATCGGGATCCGGCGCTGACTGTCCGGATCTTCCGCGTGTACCTGACCCTCAAACATCTGCACATCGCACTGGTGGTCATCACCGCCAGCGGGTTTTTACTGCGCGCGTGGTGGTCGGTTACGGACTCCTCTCTGCGAGATCATCGGCTGGTCAGGGTCTTGCCGCACGTTATCGATACCTTACTGCTGTCGAGCGGGATTGGCTTGTTGTGGCTTGCGTCATTTTCGATGGCGCAGCAACCGTGGCTATGGTGGAAACTGTTGGGGCTGGTCGCCTACGTTGTCATTGGCAGCGTGGCGATCCGCTACGGCCGCCGTCGCAGAACGCGTCTGCTTGCTGCGGTGATCGCCGCCGGCGTGTTTGCTTACATGCTCGGTGCCGCGATCAAGAAATCTGCGCTGAGCTGGCTGGTTTCCGCGATCTAAGCGCGCTGCCGGCGCCAGTTCAGGCATCCGTTATTCAACGACACCGCGCTCAACCGCGCGTTTCGCCGCATCCAGCAATTCGTCCGTGTTAACCGGTTTGCTGAACAGTTTGCAGTTTTCCACGGGTCTCGCGTCCGGTACGACTTTCGATGTGTCTCCGCTGACGATGAACGCCGGTACGCCGTTCTCGAATCGCGCCCGAACCGCGTTGATCGCGTCGACGCCGGTCGATCCCTCCGCCAGGTGAAAGTCGGAAATAACCAGCGCGGGCGACTCATCGAGAACGTCGAGCAGGTCTATCGTCTCCTGGGCCGACACGGTTTTCCTCACCGTGTAGCCCTCGGCTTCCAACAACAGGGCCCAGGCGTCGGCAACGTTGACATTGTCTTCAATCAGCAGGATCAGCCCGGAAGACAACTCGTTGTTCGTGCGTTTGCGAGTTGGCTCCTCGACGGGTGCCACCTGGGACTCAACCGCCGGTACCTGCAGTGAAAAACAGGAACCGATACCGAGTTCAGATTCGACGCCGACGTTGACACCGAGCAGGTCGGCCATGCGCCGGACAATGGCGAGGCCGAGACCAAACCCTTCCTTGCTGGCGGTCCGGCTGGAGCCCTGGTTGAATTCCAGAAAAATGGATTCCAGCTCGTCTTCAGCGATGCCGACACCGGTGTCACGCACCTCGAGCCGACAGGTCTCGCCGACGTGCGCGCAGCTGATTGTCACCGCGCCCTGCTCGGTGTAGCGGATCGAATTGGACACGAGGTTTTGTAACACCTCGCCGAGCAGGCTCGGGTCACTGCGTACCATCGTCTGGCAACTCTGCGCTGAAAAACTCAAACCCTTGTGCTGCGCCTGACGACCAAACTCGGCGGCCAGGCGATCGATCACCCGGGACATCGGAAATTCCTCAAACTCCGGCGTGATGGCGCCCGCGTCAAGACGGCTGATATCCAGCAAGGAATTCAGCAGATTGGTCATCGCCGTCAGCGAATTCTCCTGACTGTCGATCATCGCCAGCGCCCGTTCGTCCTTGACCGTGCGTCGCAGTGCGCCGTTCAGCAAACTCAGTGCCTGTACGGGCTGCCGCAGGTCGTGGCTGGCCGCCGCCAGAAATGCCGTGTTGGCCTTGTTGGCGCGCTCGGCTTCCTGGCGCGCCGCGATGATCTGCTTTTCCATGCGGTCGCGCTCGGTCACATCACGGACGGTGCTCGACACAAATCGCCCCGCCTCGGTCTCTACCGGGCTCAAGCTGATTTCGACAGGAAATTCCTCGCCGTTACTCCGCAGTCCGAGCAACTCACGGCCCTGGCCCATCGGACGGACTTCCGGACGTGTGATGTAGCTCTCGCGATGCAGACGGTGAATCTGGTGCATGCGCAGAGGCAACAGCTTCTCGATCGACTGGCCCAGTAGCTGTTCGCGGGTGTAGCCGAACATGCTCTCGGTCTGTGAATTGACGACGGTGATGGCGCCGTTGGCATCAACGATGATCATCGCGTCCGGGGCGGTCTCCAGCAGGGTGCGGAAGTACGCCTCGGAGCCGGACACGACATCGATCTCCCGTATCGTGCTGGCAATCAGGCCACCGTCTTCCGTTTTTACCGGCGTCAGCGCTATTTCAGCGCGGAATTCTTCACCGTTCTTGCGCCGCGCACTGAGCTCGAGTCCCGACAGCAGCGGCCGGGCGTGTGGCAGATCCGAGTAGGCATCACGCAGCCTGACGTGACGTTCGCGATGGGCTTCCGGAATCAGCAGCTCAACGGACTGCCCGACGAGCTCCTCGGCGTCGAAGCCGAACAGCCGCAGCGCCTTGTCGTTGGCATAGACAATCCGACCGTTGTTGTCAGAAACAATCGCGGCGTCCGGAGCCGCCTTCAGCAGCTGCTCCGATACTGTTTTCGGCAGTTCCATGCGCGCTTTTTCAGTCCTTCAGCAGGCCATTTCCGAAGTATACGGATAAGCGCCAGATTGAGTCTGAAAAGTCCTGAAAACCCCATACGTAGTTCCCGTATACGCGAGCGTAAGGTTCCGTATAGGGCGTCCCCGGGGCCGCTGATAGCCTGCCCTCACATCTGGATGGATACGCATGTCTTATCCGGACGTACCGGCGGCCAGGCCGCCTAACCAACAACAAACCGGGACCAAAACAGTGACACAAACCGCTGAGTACAACGACACCGTTGTTCGCCAGTTTGCGATCATGACGGTTGTCTGGGGTGTGGTCGGCATGCTTGTCGGCCTTGTCATCGCAGCACAGCTAATCTGGCCGCAACTGAATTTCGATCTGCCTTTCCTGACCTATGCAAGACTGCGACCGCTGCATACCAACGCGGTGATTTTTGCGTTCGGTGGCTCGGCGCTGTTCGCGACCTCCTACTACGTCGTGCAGCGCACCTGTCATGTCCGACTGGCGTTTAGCAAGCTGGCCTCCTTCACGTTCTGGGGCTGGCAAACCGTTATCCTGCTCGCGGCGATCACCTTGCCGCTGGGCATTACCCAGAGCAAGGAATACGCCGAGCTGGAATGGCCGATCGACCTGTTGATCGCCATCGTCTGGGTAGCTTACGCGGTCGTGTTTTTCAGTACCGTCGGACAGCGTCGCGTGAAGCATATCTACGTCGCCAACTGGTTTTATGGCGCGTTCATTATCACGGTCGCGATTCTGCATATCTTCAACAACCTGGCCGTGCCGGTGTCCCTGTTCAAGTCGTACCAGATCTACACCGGCGTCGTCGATGCGATGATGCAATGGTGGTACGGCCATAACGCGGTCGGCTTTTTCCTGACCGCCGGCTTCCTTGGCATGATGTACTACTTCGTACCGAAGCAGGCCGGGCGACCGATTTATTCCTACCGCCTGTCGATCGTGCATTTCTGGTCCCTGATCGCGATCTACATGTGGGCCGGCCCGCATCATCTGCACTACACGTCGCTGCCGGACTGGGCGCAGACGCTCGGCATGGTGTTTTCGCTGATCCTGCTGGCACCGAGCTGGGGCGGCATGATCAACGGCATCATGACGCTGTCCGGTGCCTGGCATAAGCTGCGCACCGACCCGATCCTGAAGTTCATGATCGTGTCGCTGTCGTTCTACGGCATGTCGACCTTCGAAGGCCCGATGATGTCGATCAAGACCGTCAACGCGCTGTCGCACTACACGGACTGGACGATCGGCCATGTGCATTCCGGCGCGCTCGGCTGGGTCGCGATGATGACCATCGGCGCCTTGTATTCGCTGATCCCGCGACTCTGGAATCGCGACAGCATGTACAGCACAAAGCTCATCGACATCCATTTCTGGACGTCGACGATCGGTGTTGTGTTGTACGCCGTGTCGATGTGGGTTGCCGGCATCACGCAGGGCCTGATGTGGCGCGCAGTGAACGCCGACGGCACCCTGACCTACTCCTTCATCGAGTCGCTGAAAGCCACCTACCCCTACTACGGCCTTCGACTGTTGGGTGGCCTGCTGTTCTTCAGCGGCATGTTGATCATGGTCTACAACGTCTACAAAACCGTTTCGGAACGCCGGCCTGAACCGGTGCCCGTCATGGATCCACCGCGGGGAGCAAGCGCATGAGACACGAGACAATTGAAAAAAGCGTCAACCTCATGATGGTGCTGATCGTTGTTGCGGTCAGCGTCGGTGGACTGGTCGAACTGGTGCCGCTGATGCTTAACGGCGAGGTCACAGAGCCGGCCGAGAACATCGAGCCGTACTCACCCGTGCGCCTGGCCGGACGCGACATCTACGTGCGTGAAGGTTGCTACAACTGCCATTCGCAACAGATTCGCCCTTTCCGCAGCGAAACCGAACGCTACGGACCGTATTCCATCGCCGGTGAATCCGTCTACGACCGTCCGTTCCAATTCGGCTCAAAACGGACCGGACCAGACCTCGCTCGCGTCGGCGGCCGTTACAGCGATGACTGGCAACGCCTGCATCTCATGGATCCACGTGCACTGGTACCGGAATCCAACATGCCGGCTTATCCGTGGCTCGCCGAAACCCTGGTCGACGCCGACCTCACCGTGAAAAAACTCGGCGTTCTGAAAATGCTCGGTGACCCGTACACCGACGAGCAGATTGCCAACGCGGCTGCGGAACTCGACGGGGTCAGCGAAATGGACGCACTGGTCGCCTACCTGCAGGGCCTCGGCACGAACCGCAGTAACCGGAGATAACAACGATGGATATCAATGACTTTCGCGGCCTGTCGACGGCGCTGATCTTCGTCGCGTTTATCGGCATCACGATCTGGGCTTACAGCAAATCCGCCAAGAAGGATTTCGAGGAGTGCGCCAAGTTGCCACTCGAAGACGATAACGGGGAGATACTCTGATGACGAGTTTCTGGCATTGGTTTATCGCCGCGAGCACGGTGCTGTTCACGATCTGGTGCGTCTGGCTTGTCGTCTGGTCCGGCAAACAGGGACCGTCACAGAAAGCGGACGAGGAGCTGGTCGGACATACCTGGGACGGCGACCTCGAGGAATGGAACAACCCGGCGCCGCGGTGGTGGAAGTATCTGTACTTCATCACCATCGGCTTTGCGCTGTATTACATGATCGCCTACCCCGGCCTGGGCTCGTTTGACGGTGTGCTCGGCTGGTCGCAGCACGATCAGTATGAGCAGGAAATGGCCGCCGCCAACGCCAGGTACGCGCCAATCTACGAGAAGTTTGCCGCCATGCCGTTTGACGAACTGCAGGCAAATGCCGAAGCACACAGCCTGGGCGGCAGCCTGTATGCGAGCTACTGTACGACCTGTCACGGCTCCGATGCGCGCGGTGCTGCCGGTTTCCCGAACCTGACCGACGCTGACTGGCAGTGGGGCAACAGCGAGCAAGCGCTCATCGCTACCTTGACCCACGGTCGCAACGGCATCATGCCGGCGCTGGGTTCTGCGCTTGGCGGCGACGCCGGCGTCGACAACATGGTGAGCTACGTGCGGAGCCTCTCCGGCCTCGAGGACGCCGGAGCCGGTGCCAGTGCACAGCCGATGTTTGTTGCCCTGTGCAGCGCCTGCCACGGTGTTGACGGCAAGGGTAACCAGATGCTCGGTGGGCCCAACCTGACCGACGAGGCTTGGCTGTACGGCAGCGGCGCCTCGACCGTTCGCACGACGATCATGCAGGGTCGCAACGGCATGATGCCCGCGCACGGCAACCTGCTCGGTGATGCGCGCGTGCGAATACTCGCCGCGTACGTGGCCAGCCTGCCGGAACGGCAGGGGCAGTAAAACCGTGGTCTCAGACGAATACCGCGGTGCCCGGCAATGGAGTCGCAATCAGCAGGCCTTCGCCACCGTCGTGTGGGTGTCCTTCCTGAGTGCGGCCGTCGGCACCATGGTGTTCTTCGCGCTGTTCGACCCGGTCGTTATCTGGTCGGATCTCGGCCGCGACGTGTCTCGGGAGACCGGCTATGCGCTCGGCTTCTTTTTCTTTTGGGGCTTGTGTGCAGCGACCGCCGGCCTGACAGCGTGGTTGGTCCGCACGGCACCGAAACGTCACCGGAGTCGCCATTCGTGAGCGCCAGCGAAGAACAGGTCGTCCAGCTCTTTGAGGCCGCCAAGAAAGTCTACCCGCGAGAGATCAAGGGGCGCTTCACGTCGCTGAGCAAGCTTGCGACCGTCGTGCTGCTCGGCCTGTTTTATGGCGTGCCGTGGCTGATGTGGGACGGGCGGCAGGCGTTTCTGTTTGACCTGCCGGCGAGAAAATTTCACCTGCTTGGACTGACGCTGTGGCCGCAGGACTTTCCCTACCTGGCGCTGCTGCTGATCATCGCCGCGCTGTCACTGTTCTTCTTTACCGCCCTGGCGGGACGCCTGTGGTGCGGATTCGCCTGCCCGCAGACGGTCTGGACAGAAGCCTTCATCTGGATGGAACAGTGGACCGAAGGTACCCGTTCGCAGCGCATGAAGCTCGACAAGGCGCCGATGAGTCTGAGCAAGCTGCGAAAGAAGGCCAGCAAACAATTCCTCTGGATAGCGTTCTCCCTGTGGACCGGCCTGAGCTTTGTCGGCTACTTCACGCCCATTCGGCCGCTGGTGGCCGATGTGGCGATGTTGTCGATCGGCGGCTGGACCCTGTTCTGGATCCTGTTCTACGGCTTCGCCACCTACGGCAACGCCGGCTACATGCGAGAGCAGGTCTGCAAGTACATGTGTCCGTACGCGCGCTTCCAGAGCGCCATGTTCGACAAGGACACGCTGATCATCTCCTACGACGAGCAGCGCGGTGAACCGCGCGGCAGCCGCAGCCGAAAAGCGGATCGCGGCACCCGGGGGCTCGGCGACTGCATTGATTGTCAGCTCTGCGTGCAGGTCTGCCCGACCGGTATCGATATCCGTGACGGCCTGCAATACGACTGTATCGCCTGTGCAGCCTGCATCGACGCCTGTGATTCGATCATGGACAAGATGAACTACCCTCAGGGCCTGGTGCGCTACACAACATACAACGCCGTCCACGGCAAGCAAACGCACATCCTGCGACCGCGCATGCTGGTCTATGCAACGCTGCTGACGATCCTGATCGCCGGCCTGGTCGCCTCGATGGTGACGCGCACGCCGATCATTCTTGACGTGCTTCGCGACCGCAACTCGCTGTTCCGCGAAGTCGGTGCTGACATGATCGAAAACACCTACACGCTGAAAGTGATCAACCAGCGAAACGAAGAGCGGGTGTACCGAATTGACGTCACCGGTATCGATGGACTGGTTGCAGACCGGCTGGCAGACCCGGTCGTCGTCGAGGGTGGCAGCGTCTTGTCCCTGCCGGTAACCCTGCGCGCGCCCCGCAGCGAAGCTCGCGGCGTGAGTGACATCGAGTTTCGAATTACCGACCTGAACGAGATATCCGACAGCCTCGTCGAAGACAGTCGATTTGTCGGACCTTTCCAATGAGAACAGAGCCTATGACAGCAGACACCATGAAACTTGGAGCCGCACAGGCCGTACCCCCCTGGTACCGTCAGTTCTGGCCGTGGTTCATTATGTCGATACCGGCAGCGACGGTCGTTGCCTGTATGTACACGATCAGTCTTGCGCTGAGCACGTCGGATTCGCTGGTACTGAAACCCGTCAACGGTATCGATGTCCTGACCGAGCAGCATCTGCTGGCCGAGAAACGCGCCGTGGCGCTCGGTATGAATGCAAGCATCACGCTGCAGCGCGACCTGGGCATCGTCACAATGACCGTCAGCGCACTGCCGGAGGCGGATCGCATGCAGGTCGTTGCCCTGCAGTTTTCTCACCCGACCGCGTCGGGTCGCGACCGCCAGATTTTGCTCTCGCCCGGAGACACCAGCAACGGAGTGACCACGTTTACCGGCCGGACCGACGAAGCCCTGACCGGCCGCTGGTATCTGGTGCTGGAACAGGCTGACGCCTGGCGGCTGACCGGAGTCTGGACCGGCGGCACCGTCGCCAGCCTGGCGCCGCGGGGTGCCGAGTGATCGCCGTTCCCTGCTATCACTGCGGCCAGCCGACACACGACGGAGGCCCGACGGTGTCGGTCGACGGCGCACGGCAACCCGTTTGCTGTTTCGGCTGCAAGGCAGTCTACGAACTGATCCAGGACAACGGTCTGGGGCACTATTACCGGGACCGACAGCAGCCGCCGTCCGGTGCCACGGCCGACACGCAGCGCGTTGATCCGCGAACCTTCCAGTCGGACATCCGGCGTATCGATTCGACTCACGCATCGCTGCAACTGTATGTCGAAGGTATGTATTGCTCGGCGTGCAGCAGACTCGTGGAACTGACGCTCACGCGCATGGAAGGCGTCGCCAAAGCCCTTGTGGATCCGTTAACGCATCGGCTCACCGTAGAATGGCAGCCGGCCGTCAGCGACCTCGCCGATGTCCTCGATGCCATTACCGGTATCGGCTATCGCCCGAAACCACTCGACGGCGCTGCCGAGACCGTGTCGCCCGAACGGGCTGAGCAGCGCACGTCCCTGAAGCGGCTGCTGGTGGCGTCGCTCGGCATGATGCAGGTCATGATGTTTGCGATTGGCCTGTATGCCGGTGATGCGCAGGGAATCGACCCGCGCATGGCGTACTTTCTACGATTGGTGTCGTTGGCGGTGACGACACCGGTTGTTGTCTATGCCGCACGGCCGTTCTTTATCGGTGCCTTACGCGGTGTTACCTCAGGCCGACCGGGGATGGACCTGCCCGTGGCCCTGGCGATCGGCCTCGCCTATCTCGGCTCGATTTTCTCGACGTTCACGCACGGTACCGAGGTCTGGTTCGATTCGGTCACGATGTTTGTATTTTTCCTGACGCTGGGCCGGCACTTCGAACTGCGTGCGCGGGTGCGCGCCACGGAGAAGGCCGACGCCCTGCGACCGCAGCTGCCGAACATCGCTACCGTGATCCGCGATGACAAGCAGCTTGATATCCCGATCGACGATGTACGTATCGACGACATTCTCGTGCTGATGCCGGGTGACCAGGCGCCGGTCGACGGCGTACTGCTCAAGGGATCGACGAGCGTCGACGAATCGGTTCTGACCGGCGAATCACATCCGCAGACCCGTCAGGCCGGCGAGGAAATCCCGGCCGGCAGTATCAACCTCGATACCAGCGTGCAGGTCCGCGTCCTTCGCACCGGCCAAGACACGGTCCTTGGCGGCATCCAGCGACTCGCCAGCTCGGCGCAGTTGGAGCGGCCGCAAATGGTGCAAACAGCAGATCGCATCGCCAGCTACTTCATCAGCGCGATCCTGGTGCTCGCCACTGGTGTCGCGATCGCATGGAGCCAGCTCGATCCGTCGCGGGCCTTCGTCGTCACGCTGACGGTGCTGGTCGTGACCTGCCCCTGCGCACTGGCACTCGCGACGCCGACGGCGTTTGCCGCCGTGCACAGCTGGCTCAGCACGGCGGGCCTGTTGCTGAAAAATGCCGACGCGGTCGAGGCTCTGGCCCGCGCTGATCGCGTTGTCTTCGACAAGACAGGCACACTGACCGTCGGGCAGCCGACGATCGCGGAAGTGCACGTCATCGACGATCGGCTGGACAAGGACTCCGCGCTACAGATTGCCGCGGCACTCGAGCGCAACAGTCGACATCCGCTGGCGCGTGGTTTTGCGGACGTGGAAAGCTCGCGTAAAGCCGACAATGTCCGCGCGGTTCCGGGACACGGTGTCGAAGGCGTCGTGGACGGAAAGCACTGGCAACTCGGTACGCTTGAGCTCGTCAGTGGCGAAATCGACAACGAACGCCGACGTGTTTGCCTCGGCCGGGGCGGCGAATGCCTGGCCGAATTCACACTGGCTGATCGGCTGCGCGTCGATGCAAAGCGCGTCGTCGAATCCCTCAGAGATCGCGGCTTCGAGATCAGCCTGTTGAGCGGCGACGGCGAAGCTGCTGTCCGTGATGCGGCCGCCGAACTCGGCATTGCTGACTGGCAGGCGGCAATGACGCCGGACGACAAGCTCGGCCGAATTCGCCAGTGGCAGGCTGATGGCGAGAAAGTCGTCATGGTTGGCGACGGAATCAACGATGCGCCGGTGATTGGTGGTGCCGATGCGTCGATAGCGCCGTCACACGCCGCTGACGTGGCGCAGACCCAGGCCGACATCATCATGCTCGGCAGTCGTCTCGAACCCGTTGCAACGGCGCTGAAGGCGTCTCGTGCAACCTTGAGCATTGTTCGCCAGAACATCGCATGGGCGATCCTCTATAACGCACTCGCACTGCCAGCGGCGGCCGCCGGCCTGGTACCAACCTGGCTGGCGGCGATTGGCATGAGCGCCAGTTCTCTGCTGGTCGTCATGAACTCACTGAGGCTGAGTCGATGAGTATCCTGTATATCCTGATCCCGATTGGTCTGCTGCTGATCGCATTCGCTGCAGGGATCTTCTTCTGGGCGGTCGGCGACGGCCAGTTCGATGATCTTGAGGAGCCGGCCATGATCGTCTTCGATGACGACGAGGTTCCCAAGTGAGTCTTGAGTTCAGCATCGCCGCGTTAGTTGCGGGACTCCTGGGAAGCGCGCACTGTGTCGGTATGTGCGCCGGACTCTCCGGTCTGTTTGCCACCCACGTCGCAGCACGATCCGCGCAACAGTCCATCGTGAGCGCTCTGACGTACAACGCCGGTCGTCTGCTCAGCTACGGCGCGCTGGGCGCGGCGGCGGCAGGTCTCGGCGGAGGGCTAGTGGCGGAAGCTCCGGCACTGGTCTTGCCTTTGCGCATCACCGCGGGCGTTCTGGTTGTTTTGATGGGTCTGCAGATTGCGTTTCGCGTGCAGCTGCTGAAACCCGTTGAACAGGTCGGGGGTAAAGTCTGGAATCACATCGCACCGCTGGCCATTCGGCTGTTACCACTGGATTCCATGGGCAAGTCTTTCGGTTTCGGCCTGCTTTGGGGACTTTTGCCCTGCGGCCTTGTGTACTCCATGCTCGCGGTAGCTCTCGCCAGCGCTGAGCCACTGACTGGCGCGGTTGCCATGCTGGCCTTTGGCATCGGCACAACGCCCGTCATGCTGTTGACGGGTATGAGTGCGTACCGTGTTTCCAACTACATCCGAAACCGACGAGTGGCGGTGGGCGGCTTGCTGGTTGCCATCGGTCTGCTGACAATGGTAGTGCCAAGTTGGCATTTACTGACTCCCGATGTCAGCCACCATCATCATTTTCAGCTTTCGCAGACCTAAAAAAGCCCCGCAACCGTCAGGTTGCGAGGCTTCTCTTCGTTTCCTGAATCGATCAGTTTACGGTCGCAGCCTGCAGACCGCCCGGTCCACAGTCGTTCTGCAGGTAATCGATCATCGCATTGTAAAGTTTGATCTTGTGATCGTAAAACAGCGTGTTGGAGAAGTGATCGGCGCCTTCCAACCACATGTATTTGTGGTTCTTGTTGCCATCTGCCAGCGCCTCCAGGTAACGCTTAGCATGCTCGGGCGGTACCCGCTGATCCACGCTACCGTGAATCATCAACATCGGCACGTTGACTTTATCCACTTCCTCTATTGGCGAGATGCTGTCGTCCCAAAAGCCCAGCTGTTCTAATTTCTGTGCACCTCGCAAACGGAACCTGTAGTAGTTGACCTGTAGATTGTTGTCTGTCACGGCCGCACCGGCAATGACGCACTGGTAGATTTGCGGCGAACGTGATGCCGCAATTAGGGCCGCGTAACCGCCATAAGACCATCCGAACATAGCGATTCGGTCTGGATCAGCCATACCTTTTTCGACCAGGTACAATGCACCGTCGTCCTTATCGTCCTGCATCATGTGGCCGCCCGTTCCACCGTCAATAAAGGCTGTCTTGTAGAAACCCAACCCGTAATTTTGCGAACCGCGATACTGCGGTTGAAGCACCATGTAACCGTTGTTGGCGAGCATCTGTGCCCATTCATCGTAGATCACAACCTCGCTGACAAATGGTCCTCCGTGCGGCATGACGACGAGGGGATGTGGTCCTTCACCCTTCGGTACATGCACGAAGCCGGGAATCATTACGCCGTCGCGGGACTTGTACTGAATGTACTTCACATCAGCCAATTTCTCAGAATCGATTAGCGGCTGACGACTGCCTATGGTTTCGACTTTGCCCTGATGGATCAGATAATAGGTTCCCGGGTCGCGCGGTCCGGAATTCGAGATAACCAGTGTGTTGCCGTCACGTGACCGACTGCTGACTGACACCTGGTGCGCCCACGGGATGACCGACTCCAGCTGATCATAGAGTGCACCTTCTACCTCATCGAAGTACTCGTAGTGAAAGCGGTCTTTGAAGTAGGAGACCGCGACAATTTTGTCGGGATTTTGCCAATCGTTCGAGTCCCGACGGACACCCCAGATGTCAACATCATTACGCTGGTAGACGAGTTCGTCGAACTCTTGTGTGGTGTAGTTAAATGACCAAAGACCGCGCTTGTCGTTACCGTTTTGTGCACCGACAAGAATGTTCCCCGGCTTGTTTGGATCCTTGCCGTAGACGTTGAAGTCTTCGAAGCTGTCCTCAGACAGGCGATAGATTTCTTCCCAAGACTTCGTGCCCTCCGGGCGGATGTACCAAACGAAGTCGCCCTTCGCTATGTCGAAGCCACTGGAAAGCCAAGGCTTGCCCTGACCGTCGAAACGAATGTTGCCTCGATCGATTTTGCTGCGGATAACCAGTTGTTTTGAGCCACGCTTCAGATCGTATTCCCAGTAGGATCGTGGCCGAAACGCCTCAGCACCGCCCGTGCCTTCAGTCTGTCCCTCCACAACGGAAATTAGAATTTTCCCCGGCTTGGCGGGCAACAAGCTAGAAATCGTCGCGCCGGGTTGGTCAAGCTCGCGAATTTTTTTTCGCTTAAGGTCTAGCAAAGCAATCTTGTTCTCGTACACACCGCGGTTGAAGCCGTCAATGCGATCACGAACCTGCTGCCTAGCGCCGAAGACTATAGTTGCATCGTCAACCCAGCCGTAGCCGATAATTTCCATCGGGTCAGCATTCAACCGGAAAGGTTCTTTGGAGAGATTTGCCGATTCGTAAATTTCGATGATGGGATCGCCGGCCTTGCTCGGGATTTTCATCAACGACACATACTTGCCGTCGGGTGACACCTGCACCTGGTCGATGACCGAACGCAGGGCCCAGTATTCGAGCGGATAGGGTGAATTCGCCTCGCCCTTGACCGGCTCGGCATCGCTTTCCTTAGCCAGTGCCGCGGTAAAGACCGCCGACACCGCCATGAATAACAGACCAAAAAGCACTGTTCGCATGGTTGATTGCCTCGTTAAGTTGGAAAAAAAAGGGGACATGCACGTGCATATCCCCATGTATTTTGCCGGGACAACAGGGCTCCCGGCAAGTCAGCCGATCAGTTCAGACCGGTAAAGCTGTAACGGACGTTGAAGAAGTACGTGCGGCCCTGCAAGTCATAGCCATAGCCAATCGGTGCATTGTTGATCGCAAAGACTTCCTGCCCGTCGACAAACGGCGGTGCCTCGTTAAAGACATTGCGTACGCCACCACCGACACTCCAGTTGTCGCCGTTGTAGAAAACGGAGAGAGCGTGGTTGAAGTAGTTTTCCGCAAAGCCGATGTCACGACAAAGCACGTCGGTCGGTGCACCAAGACAGGTGTCGGAACCACCGGAAATCGCGTCTTCAAATTCATCGACACCTGCTAGGTCCTGATCCTGGGAACCAATGTAATTTGTCTCCCAGTTGACGCGCCAATCGGCATATTCCAGGCGGAATAATGCACGACCTTTCCAGGTTGGGAAACCGAACTCACCTACGAAATTCTCAAAGTCACGTTCGCCCGTGACCTGGTCGACAAACAGAGTCGAACGCTCAAGTTGGCGGTTGGCGCGGAGATCGAACAGGAACTCAACGGGGCGTTCGGCGATCGTCAACTGATCCGAGAACGTCAGGTTGAGATCGACGCCGCGTGCAGTTTCTGCGTCGCGATTAATAAAGCCTTCGTCGATCAGGGTGACGCGTGGATCCTCTGGATCAGAGAAGTCACGAGTGATTCGACTGCAGAACGGGCTCTGACCCGAGGGGTTGCCGTAGCAGTCCGAAACGATAAACGCATCGCTGGGCTCGATAATCGAGTTCTCGATCTGAATCTCGTAGTAAGTCGCCCCGAGAATCATGTCAAAGGCGTTTGTCGGTACTTCGAAAACAAAGCCGGCAGTCCAGGACTCGGACTCCTCGGCGAATAGATCCAACGCACCGCCCGAACGAACCTCGATCGGGTAAGTCGTGTCGCCGCCACGGTTGATACCGGCCAGTCGAGGATTAACCCCGTTTGCCTCGCAATTCTGCAGGAGCACGGGATCGCGCTGGTCGAGATTCGGATCGTACTCCTCGGTCACCGGATCGAAAGCACTGAGCGGGATGTAGCACGGATCGCCGAATGAATTGTTGAAGCCGGTCTGGTTGGCCAAAAACAACTCACGCAGGTTCGGCGCTCGGAACGATGTACCGTAAGTGCCTCGAATGAGAATGTTGTCAACCGGGCGCCAGCCGAGCTTCGCCGATTCGGTCCATTCGGAACCGTAGAACTCGTCATTTGTCCAGCGGGCAGACAGGTTAAGCGTCATCTCCTCAGCAGCCTGAACACCAGCGAACAATGGCAGCTCGACTTCGAAAAAAGCTTCCTCGATATCACGTTCGCCAATAGCGCCCTCGTCGGTAGAGAAACCGAAGAAAAGGCCCTGCGCGGCAACGTCATTCGGCAAGGAGGTCAATTCGTCGTGTCGATATTCAATGCCAAAGCCACCAGCAACGGTTCCCGCAGGCAACTCGAACAGGTCGCCGCTGAGGAACGCCGTTACCATGGATTGCTCGTAGTCGGTGTCAAAAGCACGAACGCCGAAGAGGTAGTCACGCTCGGCCTGAGTTGCGAACTCACCATTGGTGATTGGGTCGAGCAAAGAGGGTGCGAACAAGTTGACCGGAATGCATCCTGGTACAACATCGGCACCCAGAGCCGCGCCGGTGTCGTTAACACACGGTGTGCCGGTCGACGAGAAATTACCAAGCGCGAAATCCAGCTTATCGCCACGAATGCCATTTCGAACTGACGTTCCGGTAGATTCCGAGTAGCTGAACGCGACCTCAAACCCCCAATTACTAACGCTGCCGAAGTTGATCATGGGCAGATCGCCGGTCAGACCTACGACGGCACGCGTTTGCGGAAGTTCGACGGTCGCGTTGTTGCGATCACCGCGGACATAAACTACGTGCTGCGGACTGCCCACAGGCCCAGATGGCAGACCACGGCCATAGATTGCCTGGATCAGCCCAAGCGCGGTGCACTGGCCCGGGCCTGCCGTCGAGGGGACCAGCGGGCAGACTTCTTCCCATGTCGAGTCGGGTAAGCCGACCGGGCTGGCAGACTGCGCGAGGAAGTTTGCGTTAAACACTGGGTCGGCATAGTAGGCCGCCTGAGCCGCTCCGCAATCAACACCACCCGTCGACGGATCCGCATTACACGGATTAAACGGGTTATTTGCCGGAATGGCCGGGAACAACGGAAACAGAGTGGCGTTGTTATTGAACTTGCGTTCAGCCCAGTTGATCTCGAAGAACGGCGTGAGATTCATCTCACCCGCGAAGGTGTACTCGCCGTAGGCGGTCACAGCGCTGGTCTCGCGCTCACCGAAGAGATCGAAATCCTGCACCTTGTCTTCCGTTGTGTAGTCACGGAAGTTTACGTCCGCAATACCGTCCTGATTGAAGTCGGCGATACCGAATTCGCTCCAGTCTGACCAGTTGGGAACACCCAGATTGGTTTCGCCGGGCGTCCAAAAGAGGAACTGGTTTGCCCCATTTATGCCCCAAATTGTGAAAAGATCGGGCGGCGCTTTGCAGTCGTCCCACGGCATCTGGTTGAGGACTTCGCGCCAGACGTTTTGGCTGCGAATATTGCCGTTTTCGTCGATTTCAGCGTTGCGGTCGCACTTCTCAGTCCAGGGTCGCTGACCCAGTCGCGTGCGTTCCTGCTCGGTGTATTCAGCACCGATGCCGAAGAATCCGCGGTCGAAGTTCATGCCGTAGGTAACCGCCAACGTGTTTTGGACGCCGCCGTCATACATCGGCGTGCTGGTGAATCCTTCCACCTCCAGGCCGTCGAAGTCCTTACGCATTACGACGTTGACGACGCCCGCAACGGCATCAGAACCATAGATTGACGACGCACCGTCAAGCAGTAAGTCGTACTGTTGGACCAGCGATGAAGGGATAAGGCCAAGGTCGGCTGCGGTAGGCGCGCCTTCTACTCCGCCTGGTGCAACACGACGTCCGTTAACCAAGACCAGCGTTCTTGCGCCGCCGAGTCCGCGCAGGTTGATGTTTGTTTGGCCAGGCCCGTTGTCGAGCACAAAGCCATTAAAGGTCAGGTCAATCTGCTGACCGCTTGCAGCTGTCGATTCCTGCAGAATCTGGCCAGCGTCGAGCAAGCCGACCTCGCGCGAGATTTGACCGGAGATGATTTGAAGAGGTGCCACGCTCGTATACGTGTCTCTTCGAATACGAGAGCCGGTTACGATGACTTCTTCGGTCACCTCAACCTCGTCTTCTTCAGTCTCTTCCTCGTCGTCCTGAGCCAGGACCTGAGGTGAAAGGGCGAGAGTCGCAGAAACAAAAAAGCCGCCAATTAGCCTAAGCCACGGCGACGCTTCTGGTCTTTCCGTCATGGTTATTCCCCATATGCCAGTTTTTTTATGGGTAGCCGCTCACTTAGTGTTGACGTAACTGGTTGGCTACCTGCCTCGTTCCGAATGCCCCGCACCGTGACGCTCTAATTGTGTAATTGCGCCGGATTTTTGTTCGGATTGGAAAGCCCTGTTGCAGCAGAGCTACACATCGGTCGCTGGATACTAGCAATGGTCCAAGACCCTGTCTACGCCCTCTGCGTTATATGTTGCATAGTCGCAACAAATAATTGTTTCTGCGTGTAACCAGCTGCTTTAGCGGCGCGGGATTCAGGCAAAAGCCCGGAAAAACAGCCTCAACGATGCCACGAACAGGAAACCGGCAAACAGCCGATTAAGCAGCTTTTCGTCCAGGCTGTGCGCAATCCGGGCCCCGATTGGCGCAGAAACCACAGTTACCGGTGCGATAGCGGCGAAGCCGACCAGGCTGACATAGCCGAGATTACCGGCCGGCAGCCTGGGATCGCCCCACCCGGCGGCGATCATCCCGACGGTGCCGGGCACCGCAATGACCAGCCCGAACAGCGCGGCGGTCCCGATGGCCTTGTGGATCGGCTGGTTGAACAGGCGCAAAACCATGACCGACATGACACCACCGCCGATTCCCATCAGCGTGGAGATACTGCCGATGGACACCGGGATTCCCCAGACCAGGGGGTTGCGAGGAATGTCGCTTGTGAGGGCGGTCTTGCCGAAACCGAACAAGGTGCGTGCGGCGACAAACATCGCGGTTATCGCAAAAACCAGCGCGAGAATCGACGAGTCCACCCGCGACGCTATCCAGGCCCCGAGCAAAGCACCGATCAGGACCAGCAGCGCCCAGCGGCGGACAACGCCAACATCCACCGCGTCCCGCTTCTGATGCGCACGCGCCGATGACATCGAGGTGGGAATAATGGTTGCCAGCGACGTGGCGACAGCAACGTGCATGCGGATCGCGGGATCAACGCCCAAGAAACCCAGGGTGGCTTCCAGTACCGGCACGATAACGATACCACCACCGATGCCGAACAAGCCCGCCATCACGCCTGCCACGGCACCGGTGACGATCATCGCCACGATGAGCGGAAGCCAGGCTGCGATGTCCACCTAGTTTTGGGTCAGCGCGTCGTAGTGACGACGCAGATGCTCTTCGATGAACGTGGAAATAAAGTAGTAGCCGTGGTCATAGCCCGGGTGCATACGGAGCTCAAGTGCGACACCACGCTCGTCGCACGCGGCTTGCAGCAAGTTCGGTTTGAGCTGCTCGTCGAGAAACGGGTCCTCGGCCCCCTGGTCGACGAGTATCGTCGGGTAGGCCGCGGGGTTTTCCACCGATCGCGCCACCTCGCAGGCATCGTACTCGTGCCAGTGCGCGCGGTCACCGCGATCACCAAGGTAATAGCCCAGGGCTTTTTGGCCCCACGGCGAGTAGAGCGTCGTGCATATCGGCGCAAATACCGACAGGGAGCGGAACATCCCCGGGTTGCGCAGGCCGATAACCAACGCGCCATGGCCACCCATTGAATGACCTGACAGCCCGTGGCGTTCGCGATCGCCGGGGAAGTTATCGAAGACAACCGACGGCAGCTCCGTCGTCACGTAGTCGTACATGTTGTAGTAGGTCGACCAGGGAGCTTCGCTGGCATTCAGGTAGAAGCCGGCGGCGAGTCCGAAATCGTAGTCGCCGTCCGGGTCGTCCGGTACGTCGTCGCCGCGCGGGCTGGTGTCCGGCGACACCAGCATCAGCCCGAGTTCCGCTGCGATGCGCTGCGCGCCGCTTTTGACCATGAAGTTTTCTTCGCTGCAGGTCAGACCCGACAGGAAGGTCAGCACCGGAACCGGCCCCTGTGCGGCCTGCGGAGGCACAAACACCGAAAACCGCATGTCGCAGTTGTTGACGACCGAGCGGTGGCGATAGAAACCGATACGCCCGCCGAAGCAGTGGGTTTCCGACAGCGTCTCAATCGTCATGCAATCAGTCGATCAGATTGTCTGGAAAACCAGCGTCGCGTTGGTTCCACCAAAGCCGAAGCTGTTGCTCATCGCCGTGCGGATACCGGCGTTTTCAACGAGCTCGGTGACCAGCGGCATGTCGCCGACGGCCGGATCGATCTCTTCGACATTTATCGACGGCGCGATGAAATTGTTCTGCAGCATCAGGATGGAGAAGATGGCCTCCTGAGCACCGGTTGCACCCAGCGAGTGACCGACCATCGACTTGGTTGAACCGAAGCGCGGAATCGAGTCACCGAATACTTCGCGAATGGCTTCGAGTTCGCGCACATCACCGACCGGCGTGCTGGTGCCGTGCGTGTTGATGTAGTCGATCGGCCCGTCGACGGTTGCCGTGGCAAGCCGCATGCAACGCGTGGCGCCTTCGCCGGACGGCGCAACCATGTCGAAGCCGTCAGACGTTGCACCGTAGCCGACCAGCTCCGCGTAGATTTTCGCGCCGCGCGCTTTTGCGTGTTCGTATTCCTCGACCACCAGCATGCCGGCGCCGGCAGCGCTGACAAAGCCGTCGCGATTGACGTCGTAGGGCCGCGATGCCATCGCCGGCGTCTGGTTGTATTTCGTCGACAGGGCACCCATCGCATCAAACATGCTGGACAGGTTCCAGTGTTCTTCCTCACCGCCGCCGGCGAAGACGATGTCCTGCTTGCCGAGCTGGATCTGCTCCGCGGCCGCGCCGACGCAGTGTGCGCTGGTCGCACATGCCGAGGTAATCGAGTAATTGACGCCCTTGATCTTGAACGGCGTTGCAAGACACGCCGAGACCGAGCTGCTCATGGAACGTGGCACCATGTAGGGACCGATCTTGCGGACGCCGCGATTGCGCAGTGTGTCCGAGCTGGTAATGATGTTCTCACTGGACGCACCGCCCGATGAGGCGATCAGCCCGGTGCGCGGATTCGAAATGTCGCTTTCTTCGAGACCGGCGTCGTCGATCGACTTTTGCATCGCAATGTACGCGTACGCGGCGGCGTCACCCATAAATCGCAGTACCTTGCGATCGATGTGTTCCTTGATATCGATGTTGACCGAACCGGAGACCTGGCTGCGAAGCCCCATTTCCGCGAACGATTCGTTCGCGACAATCCCCGAGCGACCGGCCTTCAGGGAGGCGGTAATTTCTTCATTGGTGTTGCCAATACAACTGATAGCACCGAGACCGGTGATAACAACGCGACGCATACTGCTTAATCCGTGATTGAGTGTGGTGTCAGAAGTTGTCCGTAGACGTAAACAGGCCAACCCTTAAGTCCTCGGCCGTATAGATTTCACGACCGTCTACGGACATGGACCCGTCGGCGATCGCCATGACGAGTTTACGGGAAATTACCCGCTTGATGTCGATCTGAAGAGTAACCAGCTTGGCCTTGCGCAGCACCTGGCCGAAGAATTTGACCTTGCCAACGCCGAGCGCGCGACCTCGACCTTCATGGCCGGACCAGACAAGGTGGAAGCCGACCAGCTGCCACATGGCGTCCAGCCCAAGGCAGCCCGGCATCACCGGATCGCCCTCGAAATGGCAGTCGAAGAACCAGAGGTCGGGTTTGATATCGAGCTCGGCCTTGATTTCGCCCTTGCCGTATTTACCGCCGGTGTCGGAGATCAATGGGATCCGGTCGGTCATCAGCATGGGCGGCATGGGCAAACGGCCGTTGGTCGGCCCGAACAGTTCACCTTTTGCGCAGGTGATCAGTTCATCGTAATCGTAAGAGTTTTGGCGCTCGGGAAGATCCACAGCAGCGTTTCCTGTCGTCGTGTTCATGAGTTCTGGCTCGGCGTTCGAAGGCTGCACCGGCACCCCGCGGGTACAGCACGCAAAGCTGTATGTTACGCCTGCCGGTCAAGCGAGGCTTTTGAATTTGCGCCACCTTTCAAGAAAGGGTTGAGGTCCGCATTCCGCGTAGCGACTCATATCGAACAGTGCGTTGAGGATCACCCAGTGACGTCGACGCGACGGAAACGGACATCGATGAGTCGTCGTCGGGCGCCGTATTGAACCCGTGCGAACTAGTCGTCTTCGAACTTGAGGTTGTTGTAAGGATCGGTAGCCACCTCGGGCGACTCGAGTTCGAACTCACAATCGTCGAAATCCGCTGTCCACACATTGTGACCCAGGTCGTTGGTCTCAATCTTCGGCCGCGGCAGGCGAACGGTGTCGCCGATGTGATTGCTGTCGTTCATGGAGTCGGTAGCGGCAGGTGTAACCGATTCTTTAATAGTCATGTAAGCACTTAAAATTACGAGCTGTTCAGCGACGATACAATCACCAGGGCGACACATTCCGGATGTGTGCATCACGGCGCAAATGTACTGCCCCTGAAGCGGCACGCCGTCGTCGCGACGACGCCGGCCGCTCAGTCACGCGGCAGCAACCCGGACAGGTCGGAACCGGCGGGTTGCTGGTAGAGCCTGAGACCGAATTCGTCGACGATCGACATGAGGTGGTCGAAAATGTCGCCCTGGATATTTTCGTAGTCGCCCCACGCCGTCGTGTTCGTGAAGCAGTAGATTTCCAGTGGCACGCCCTCCGCACCCGGTGCGAGCTGGCGGACCAGCAACGTCATGTCTGCACGAATATCGTCGCGGTCCCTGAGGTAATTCCGGACGTAAGCCCGAAACGTTCCGAGATTGGTCAGGCGTCGACGATTAACCATGTCGGCCTCCTCGCTGGTCAGCCGTGCGTTCGACGCCGACAGGGCGTCCTCTTTCAGCGTGATGTACTCGTTAAGCAGCCGAAAGCGCTTGAAGTGCGCGACCTCCTCGTCCTTCTGGAAGCGAATTGACGACTTGTCGATCATCAGCGCCCGCTTGATACGGCGCCCGCCGGACTGCGACATGCCGCGCCAGTTGCGAAACGAATCGGTGATCAGTCGGTGCGTCGGAATCGTCGTGATGGTCTTGTCCCAGTTCTGCACCTTGACGGTGTGCAGCTGGACATCCACCACATCGCCGTCCGCACCGAACTGTGGCATTTCGATCCAGTCCCCGACCCGCACCATGTCCTGCGCGGTCAGCTGCACACTCGCGACCAGCGACAGGATCGTGTCCTTGAACACCAGCAGCAAGATCGCCGTCATGGCGCCGAAGCCGCTCAGCAACAGCAACGGCGAGCGGTCCATGACCGCGGCGACGATCATCACGCCACCGAGAATCCAGACGACGATCTGCGCCAGTTGGACAAACCCTTTCAGCGGCCGCTGCTTCGCGATCGGGTAGGTTTCGTAGATGTCGTTGCCGGCGCTCAGCGCGGCGTTCAGGGCCAGCGTCAGCATCAGAATGATGTAACCCATCGCGACGTTCTGGGTCAGCGCGATAAAGGATGCGGGCATCTCCGGCAGGAAACTGACGCCGGAATAGACGATCATTGCGGGCAGTATCTGCACCGAGCGGCCAATGACATTGTTGCTCACGAGCGCGTCGTCCCAGGTTGTCCGGGAACGCTTGGCGAAGGCCCGGGCTGCTCCCGTCAGAATCCGGATCGCCACCAGGTCGACTATGATGGCAACCAGGATAAGACCAAGAAACCCCAGCACCGGAAGCACCAGGGGGTGCGAATTAGCTATCTGCTCAACCATGCATGCCCAAGCTCGCGAAAACCGCCGGGATTATATGCCGAAAGTGGCCATGCCGTGTGACGCTGTGCGACGTCGGCCAGCCGACAGCAATGCCCGGGTGACTCACGTATGCTGGACCTTTAAACGACCCGCCGCCGAATGATCGACTACGTCTTCGACTTCGTCCCTGAGCCGGGCAGCGCTCGCAAGCTTGACGAGGGGCTGTACTGGTTGCGCATGCCGCTGCCCATTCGGCTGAACCACATCAATCTCTGGGTTCTCGAGGACGGTGACGGCTGGACGCTGGTCGACACGGGGATGTTCACCGACGAATCAAAGCAGGCCTGGCGAAGCTTGCAACAGTCACTGTTCGGTCATCGCCCGGTGCACCGTGTCGTGTGCACACACCTGCACCCCGACCACGTCGGCTGCGCCGGCTGGCTGACCCGTGAACACGACTGCGACCTGTGGATGACACGCGAGGAGTACATGCTCTGTCGGCTGCTGGTTGCCGACACCGGTCGGGAAGCCCCCGAGGAAGGTGTGCGCTTCTACCGCAGA